>CALQNE010000062.1 GCA_943331855.1 Bordetella parapertussis | reverse complement strand
GATTGACGCAGAAGTTGGTCAACCAATGTTGTTTTGCCGTGGTCAACGTGGGCGATGATGGCAACGTTACGCAATGCGCGTGACATACAAATCCTTTAATGAGCCTGCACAGGCTCAATGCCTGCCGGTAATTCGTGAATAGAACCGGGCATCACTACGCTCGGCGAAACTGCGGTTTTGGCTGCCGGAACAAGTCCAGCAGGTAAATCACTCATGGCAATCAACTGCGATTCGGGATTCGTCATCGCTTGCAAAGCTTCAAGTTCAACTGCTTGTTCAAGTAGAAACGGACCAACCTGCGTTCGTCTTAGCGCAGACAAATGCGCATAACAACCAAGTGCTCGGCCAATATCTTGAGCCAGGGTACGAATATAGGTTCCCTTCGTACACTGAACCTGAATCTCAGCCGACAGCGGCGAGAATGCTAGCAGATCCATATGACGAATTGTGATTTCGCGGGGTTCGCGCTCAAGTACGATCCCCTGTCGAGCATATTCGTACAACGGCTTCCCATCGCGCTTCAACGCAGAAATCATGGGTGGGATTTGCATCTGCGTACCCAGAAACGTCTGCAAAACTGCGCTTAACGCGTCTTGGGTGACGCCGGTAAACCCCGGCTCAGCCTGATTGACCACTACACCAGTCAAATCGCCTGAGTCTGTCTCTTGCCCAAATGCGATGGTCGCCCGATAACCTTTATCAGCGCTGAGCATCGCACCCGAAATCTTGGTTGCCCGACCCATACAACAAACTAACAAACCCGTCGCAAAGGGATCTAGCGTACCGGTGTGCCCCGCCTTCTGAGCATCCAAGGCACGTTTTGCACGTTGCAAGGCATGGTTGCTCGACAAACCAACCGGTTTATCTAGCAACAAGACTCCATCGAGCACACGCCCGTGTCGTTTAGCCATCGTATCGAATTCCAGATTGAGACGATAGCCTTACGGCCGGTCTTCGGGCTCGTCGGGAACGCCCGCATACTGACCTGGCAAGTTTGCCTGATCAATCAACGCCGACATCGCAATGCCGCGTTTTAGCTGGGGGTCATGAAAAAATCGCAAGTTCGGAACAGTATGAATATGCAGTAATTTGTACAACTGTGAATAAAACCAACCTGCTTTTTCGTTCAGCAGTTTGGCCGCCACTTCTGGCTCGGCACCAAGCACCGTGAAATATACCTTTGCGTGCGCATAATCAGCGGTCAACTCAATACCCGACAGGGTAATTAACCCTGCACGACTCATATCAATTTCGCGCTGAATAATAATGGCCAGATCTTTTTGGATCTGATCAGCGAGTCTTAAGTTACGACCCGGCGCAGTTTTTTGTTTATGACGCGTCATTCAGGCTATCAGAGTGAACGAGCCACTTCTTTGATTTCAAAGATCTCGAGCTGGTCACCGACCTGAAGGTCGTTGTTGCCACGCAAGGTAATCCCGCAATCAAAACCTGACTTAACCTCTTTGGCATCGTCTTTAAAGCGACGCAATGAATCAAGCCAGCCCGACCAATGCACAACGTTATTACGCAGCAAACGTACTTGTGAATCGCGGCGAACAACGCCGTCCACCACCATACATCCAGCAACGGTTCCGATACGTGAAATCGTATAGACCTCGCGAATATCGACTAGTCCGATGACCTCTTCGCGTTTTTCAGGCGAAAGCATGCCGGACATCGCAAGCTTAATTTCATCGACCGCATCATAAATAATATTGTAATAACGCAGATCAACGCCATTTGATTCGGCCAACTTTTTCGTACTGGCATCGGCACGCACGTTAAAGCCAATGATCACTGCGCCCGAAGCAATTGCCAAGTTGACATCGCTTTCTGAGATACCGCCAACGGCCGCGTGAACAACTTGCACGCGGATTTCGTCGGTAGACAGTTTGACCAACGAGTTAACAAGCGCTTCTTGCGAACCTTGCACATCGGTCTTAACGATAAGTGACAGGTTCTGCGAACCTTCAGTGGCATTTTCAAACATCGACTCAAGCTTGGCTGCTTGTTGGCGTGCCAATTTGACGTCACGGAACTTACCTTGACGAAACAGCGCAATTTCACGCGCGCGTCGCTCGTCGGCTAGGGACATGAGTTCGTCACCCGCGACAGGCACTTCAGTTAGACCTTGAATCTCAACAGGCATCGAAGGACCCGCCGATTGAATTGGTTTACCGTTTTCATCGAGCATGGCGCGCACGCGGCCATAACTTGAGCCAGCCAAGACAACGTCGCCTCGTTTGAGCGTGCCGCTTTGAACCAAGATCGTTGCAACTGGGCCACGGCCTTTATCTAAGCGAGCCTCAATCACAAGGCCTTTAGCAGGCGCATCTACTGCAGCTTTTAATTCAAGCACTTCAGCTTGCAACAGCACATTTTCTAGCAAATCATCAATGCCCTGACCGGTTTTGGCAGACACCGAAATAAACGGCACATCACCACCATACTCTTCAGGCACAACCTGTTCAACGACGAGCTCTTGCTTGACGCGTTCAGGGTTCGCTTCTGGCTTATCGATCTTATTGACCGCAACGACCAGTGGCACACCAGCAGCCTTGGCGTGATGGATGGCTTCTTTTGTTTGAGGCATCACACCGTCATCGGCCGCAACCACCAAAATCACAATATCGGTTGCCTTGGCACCGCGCGCACGCATCGCGGTAAAGGCCTCATGGCCTGGGGTATCCAAGAAGGTCACCATGCCGCGTTCGGTTTGCACGTGGTATGCACCGATGTGCTGAGTAATCCCACCCGCTTCACCAGAAGCCACTTTTGCGCGACGAATATAGTCTAGCAATGAAGTCTTTCCGTGATCGACGTGACCCATCACGGTCACCACCGGAGCGCGAGGTAACAAGACAACGTCTGTATGAGGCGCGTCTTCATCCAAGAATGCCTCGGGATCATCGAGTTTGGCTGCAATCGCAGTGTGACCAAGCTCTTGCACCACAATCATGGCGGTTTCTTGATCCAGCACTTGGTTAATGGTGACCATCTGGCCAAGTTGCATCAAATGCTTAATAACCTCGCCTGCCTTGACAGACATTTTGTGCGCCAGATCAGCCACGCTGATGGTTTCGGGCACATGGATTTCACGTGCGATAAATTCGACGGGTACTGGTTCGCGCTGCTCTTGCGTTTGGTTATTCGCGCCGCGACCTTTTCTACCACTCGATTTACTCTTGCCGCCAGCACGCCATCCATCACGGCCAGGCGCGGCAGGTGCGTCACGCTTTTCAGTTGGTTTTTTACGCGAGGCATCATCGGACCAAGTTGAAGCAATTTGGCCTGACTTAAGAACCTTTTTACCGGCTGCGTCGGTACCCTCTTTTTTGGCACCCTTAACAGGTGCACCAGCTGGCTTATGCAATGTGCCTGACAAGGCAGCAGCATCTGGCTCAGGTGGTTTGACCACTTTACGCGGCCGGTTGAGCATATCGCGCAACGCGGCAGCCTCTGCTTCAGAAGCACGCCGTGCCTCATCGCGCACGGCACCGTCTACACCCACATGCACCGGCGCCACTGCGCGACCACGGATGGGTTTGAAAACCTTGGGTGTGGTCGAATCGACTGCAGGCTCAGCAGCCGCACTGGCCGCAGTTGCAGCTACGCTTTCGTCAACTGGGGCAGGCGCTGGCTCAGGGCTTTGCGTTTCTGAGGGCAAAGTCGTCGAGATCGGAGCAGGCCACTCTGAAGCAGGCTTGTCAATGATGGGCGCCTCGGGCGCCTTTTCAACAGCAGGAGGCGGCGTATCGTCCGGCTCAATATCTGATGTGCTGGAAACAGCTGTGCTCTCATCCTGAGCGCTTGTATCGGATTGCGTTGAGACGCTTTCGATATCAGGCGCTGCCGTTTGTGAAGGTGCAGCAGCCTTTGGCGTCTCGACATTTTGGTCGGGCGCAACGTTTGACGGCTGTTCAGCAGGGGTCTGATCGATTACAGCAGCGGGAGCGGCAACAACCGGGGTTGCAGCGGGCGCTTGGGCATCGACTTCTGGAGTAGGTGCATCGCCAGTTTCGGCAGCATCGCGTTTAACAAAAGTACGTTTTTTACGAACCTCAACTTGAATCGTGCGCGAACGGCCTGCACCGTCAGCCTGACGAATCTCTGATGTTTTACGACGCGTTAGCGTGATTTTGGTGCCTTCGGTTGCACCGTGTGAACGACGCAGCGACTCGAGCAATTTAGCCTTGTCACTTTCAGTGACGCTAGCGTCCACAGAAGTTAGGTTCACCCCTGCTTCACGCAGTTGTTCTAACAACACGTTGGACGGCATTTTCAGTTCAATGGCGAACTGGGCGACTGTAATACTCGACATTAGGCTCTCTCTTACCTTTTTACAGCGTTACAACTTCAAGCGAAGACAGCGACCACATCATGACTGCTCTTCATACCAACATTCTTTTACTGCTCTTCGAACCAATGGGCACGTGCAGCCATGATCAACTCGCTTGCTGCTGCCTCATCGAGGCCAACCATCTCAACGAGTTCATCGGTCGCAAGTTCAGCAAGGTCGTCGCGGGTGTTGATGCCGCCTGAAGCTAACTTACTGAGCAACTCTGGCGTCATGCCCTCAAGCGTGACGAGGTCTTGCGCTGTTTCAACACGTTCTTCTTGCGCAATCGCTTCGGTCAACAACGCATTACGTGCACGCGTACGCAGGGCTTGAATCGTTTCTTCATCGAACGACTCGATCTCTAGCAATTCTTGCATCGGGACGTAAGCAATCTCTTCGAGGCCGGTAAAGCCCTCGTCAATCAAAATATCAGCGACCTCTTCATCAACATCCAAGCGACTCATGAAAGTCGAACGTAATTGTGAACGCTCTTGTTCTTGACGATTTTGACTCTCTTCAGGCGTCATGATGTTGATTTGCCAACCGGTCAATTCAGAGGCCAAACGAACATTCTGGCCTTTTGAGCCAATCGCTTTCGGGAGGTTCTCTTCATCAACGACAACATCCATCGCATGACGATCTTCGTCAACGACAATGGATTCAACGTTAGCAGGTGCCAAGGCACCAATCACAAATTCAGCTGGGTCTTCAGACCACAACACGATATCAACCTGCTCGCCACCGAGTTCGTTACGCACGGCGGTTACGCGCGAACCGCGCATACCAACGCAAGTACCAATCGGATCGATGCGTTTGTCGTATGCGACCACCGCAATCTTTGCGCGTACGCCTGGATCCCGTGCTGCGCCTTTGATTTCAAGCAAGCCTTGCTCGATTTCGGGCACTTCATTTTCAAACAACTGCCGAATAAAGTCAGGTGCACTGCGTGACAGGATCACTTGTTGACCACGTGCAGTACGATCAACTTTCAGTACCCACGCGCGCACACGATCGCCGACGCGCAGATTTTCTTTGGGAATCATCTCACTGCGGGGCATTCTTGCTTCGATTTTGCCGGTTTCGACGATCAAGTCGCCCTTATCCATGCGCTTAATCGAACCCGAAATAATGGTTTCGCCGCGATCCAAGAAATCATCCAGAATTTGTTCGCGCTCAGCGTCGCGAATGCGTTGCAAGATTGCTTGCTTTGCTGCTTGCGCACCAATACGACCAAACTCAAGGGGTTCGAGCGCTTCTTCAATGTATTCGCCGACTTCAATATCAGCCACAACCTCTTGCGCATCAGACAGCATTTCTTGCTGATCAGGTTCTTGCAGACCAGCCTCATCAGGTACCACCAACCAACGGCGGTAGCCTTCGTGATCGCCAGTCGTGCGGTCAACCGATACGCGGATATCTGCGTCTTCTTTGAAGCGCTTTTTCATGGCCGAAGCCAGCGCGCCCTCAAGAGCGTCAAACACCACATCACGTGGAACGTTTTTCTCACGTGCCAATGCATCTACCAACAGAAGAATTTCGCGACTCATCGCTTTATGCCCTTGAAATCCAGAACTGGTTCTAACTTGCCGCGTTCAACATCTGAAAACATGAACGTTACGCGTCGAACTTCGTCCTTTTTTGCCTCAAACTCGATACCGAAGCGCTTAACTGCGTCAACGGAATCTGCTATTTCAGTTGCCGCGTCAACGGCAACTAACGCACCCAAAAAAACCTTTTGCCCATCAACCGCCTGCCTGAGCTTGACCTCGACACGCTCGCCAATGAATCTAACAAAATCAGCTTCAGTCTTGAGCGGTCGATCTACACCAGGCGAACCCACTTCAAGCCTGCGGTAGTCGATATTCTCAACTTCATACACCCGCGAGAGCTGCCGTGAGACCTGTTCACAATCTTCAACACGTACACCGTCTGGCCGATCAATTGTGACTCGCAATAATCCGAGCGCAGCCCGTTCGACATCGACAAGTTCGATATCCATTGAGGCCAGCGACTGCTGCGTAAGAGTAAAGAGATCAGCCATACAATCAAAAAAAATGGGCTGCAAAACAGCCCATTAACAACATTTGCTTGGTACTTTTGGGCCGTAACGGCGCTAGCCGCTGCAACCCAAAACCACCTACATTAGCCCTGCATTCTAGCATGAATTTTACAAAAATGTCTTGCTATACCAACGATTTAGGCATGATTCGCCTACCGCGTGGGCCTTAGCGGTCGCCTCGCGACGATTTTGTAAACCCCAGGCGCGACTCATGGGCTGCAGGCCCCTTGGGTTGCCAATCATCACCACGGGGTGCCGAGCGCGGCTTGCCGCTCGCATTTGGATTGCCATTACCCGAACCCGCCTGCGAACGACCGCCTGGTTTACCCGGACCTCGGCCACGCGGCGGACCATTTGGACGCGCGCCCGGCGCGCCTTGCCCACCAGGCGTACGCGGCCGGCGCGCACCGGCCTCTGATCTTTCGCCTGGCTGTGCATTCGGATCAAATGCCTGACCGGCTGCCGCGCCACGAGGTGGACGCGAATCCGACCGACCCTCTGGACGCCCGCCCGCACCGTCGGGGCGACCATCGGCTCGCGGAACCCTCGGGCCACGCCCAGCACCGGCCTTGCCGGGGCCACCTTTCGGAGCGCCTGACCGAGCGGGACCATTGGGACGCCCACCAGCGCCACCTGGCTTTCCTCGCCCTCCTCTGCCCTGACCTTGCCCGCCCGGATGTCCGTTAGCAAAGCCGCCGCCAACGGTCAAGACGGTTGGCGCCGACTCAGTCGGATGAGAAAAAGCTGCGGGTTTGCCTGAACGGCCACCCTGAATATTGCCGCGTCGCCCAACCCGAGCGCCGTGCGTACCGTTTTGGTCAAGCGTGCCAAACCCCGGCGGCAATGCACTGTCATGCGAGGCTGGCTGGCGAGGTGCGCGGGCGCGCCCATCACCCGACTCATCCTCATCGCGCAATAGCCCGACTTGGATCATCAAGGCAGAGACCAGCTTAGGGTCCAACTCTTCCCACCGTCCACGACGTAGCGTTGTCGGCAAAACAATGTCGCCAAACCGCGTACGAATCAAACGGCTGACCGTCAAACCGATCGACTCAAACATGCGACGAACCTCGCGGTTACGACCTTCGTTGAGCGTGACGCGATACCAACGGTTGCTGCCTTCGCCGCCGATGAACTCAACCATCCCAAAACTGGCTGGACCATCCTCAAGCGTCACACCATCCAGCAAAGTCTGGCGCTGCTCGGGGCCTAACTCACCCAAGACACGAACGGCGTACTCACGCTCATTGCCATACCGCGGATGTAACAAGCGGTTACTCAGATCACCCGAGGTCGTAAAAATCAACAAACCCTCAGTATTGAGATCAAGACGCCCAATTGAAAGCCATTTGCCAACCTTCATTTTGGGCAAACGCGAAAACACCGTCGCACGCCCACCAGGATCGTCGTGGCTCACAATTTCGCCAGCAGGCTTGTGATACAAAATCACGCGAGGTGGCTTGCGCGTATTGGTGCGCGTGACGGGTTTTCCGTTCACACGCACCAAATCATTTGCACCAACGCGTTGTCCAATATGTGCGGGCTCACCGTTTACGGAGACTCGCCCTGCAATAATTAACTCCTCCATTTCACGACGCGAACCAACACCAGCATCCGCAAGCACTTTATGCAGCTTGGGCATCAAGAGATCGCTGTTTAAATATTTATTCAGACGCTGCTCGATCCGCTCCGTCCCACTCAAATAAGCGAGTGCCTGATCACCCTCTTTTTCGAATTCGACCGGGTCACCAATTTCAACAACATCACGGGGGTCGATGACTTCTTCAACAACATTGGGCTCAAACACTTTCGTGCGCGACTTGCGCTCTGGGGTACCTTCCTCAGTGCCGGCCTCGCCTGCGGCAGCATCACTGCGGCGGCGACGAAAGGGAGTCCGTAACTTACGGCCGCGCGGCTTACCGCCTGCCTCAACTTGCTCGCCTTGCGCGGACGCGTCAGACTGAATTGGCTGGTCCGTTGGCGCTTGGGCAGCAGAAGCGTCGTGTGACGCTTGCTCGGACTGTTCAGTATTGGAATTGGTCACTTGGACTCCGGGGGTAAAGAAGATGTGTTCGTCGGCTCTATGTCCGAGGGGTCTAATTCGGTACTCAGTGGTGACTCAGCCTCAGTCGCAACAGGTTCAAGCGGCACGACCTCTAACTGTTCTGCTTCGGGCTGTTCTGCTTCGGGCTGTTCTACTTCTAACTGTTCGGTTTCTGACCGCTCTTCAGCGCTGCTCTGCTCTTGATTGGCTTGATCAATTAAATCAGCAGTCTGTGGTGCTGCGATGGAGACCTGCCCTTCTAAGGCAAGCGACTGCAACGCTTCGGTAATTTCTGCCGCGCCTAACGCAGGTAACTCATCGAGTGCACGCAAACCTAGATCATCTAAAAACTGTTTTGTTGTGCCTAATAAGCCAGGGCGTCCCGGCCCATCACGATGACCGATCACCTCAATCCAACCTCGATCCTCGAGCGTCTTGATAATTTGCGAAGACACCGTCACACCGCGAATGTCTTCGATATCACCCCGCGTCACGGGCTGTCTCCAAGAAATAATCGCAAGCGTTTCCATGACTGCGCGCGAATATTTTGGAGCACGCTCTGGACTCAAACGCTCAAGGTAGCGTTGCATCGCGGCACGACTTTGAAACCGCCAGCCAGTTGCAAGTTCAGCAAGTTCCATTCCTCGATCAACCCAAGCGAGTTGCAGTTGCTCTAGGATCTCTGTGATTTGCGTATCGGACAGCTCATCGTCTTCGAACAATTTACGCAACTCGCTTAGGGGCATTGGCGCAGAGGCGCATAACAACGCTGTCTCAATCGCGATACTCGCTTGCATCAATTGTTTTTCTTGTTGAGCCTGATCATGCGGCGAAACTGTTGGCGTCACGACCAAAGAAGAATCTTCTGCTTCGATCGCAAGCGATTCTGTCTCGGACTGATTGTCGTGCTGTTCATTCATAATGATTCTTTGTCCTTATTACACACTCTAAAGCTAACTTATCCAAAATACGCTATACTCTTTTCTTCAGACGCGGGGTGGAGCAGTCTGGCAGCTCGTCGGGCTCATAACCCGAAGGTCGTAGGTTCAAATCCTGCCCCCGCAACCAAATACAACTGGTCGATCGCTTTTTGCGCTCGGCCAGTTTTATTTTGTGTTGTACGAATTGCATTCATTTGTTTCCTGGATTTCTGTTACTCGGCATTGCATACAACGACAGCCATCACAAATGGCCAAAACACTTACGCCCAAGTGACTGTCGTTTTAAATCTTTAGCATGGGCACCCATGCGTCAATCAAGACCATGAGCATCATCTAGTCCGACGCGCGCAACAAAGCGATAGGCGAAAAGTAGACAAAATCTTTGAAAATGAAACGATGTGATCGAAACCACTGCCGCACGCCAAGCGTGATTGGCTACATACCCAGAATCGCGCTGCATAATATCTAAAAGTTGGCGATTCGAGCTAAGCTGAACAACGTCACCTAAAGCCAAGGCTCATTTAGGTTAACCCGTTAAGTGTACCGTATCTTAGGTGAGTGCTTCAACAAATATTTCAAATCAGGCAGCCACTGCCCTCACCTAGCCCTTAATTTGTTCGCAAAATAGTATTTTCGTCAAAAACCAACGCTTGCAAAGGCCCGGACTCAGAGGAGTCACCCAAGAAGGCATGCGCGCCCACCACAGTCAGCGTCATCTGATACTGATAGCGTTGCCCTAAAAACGGCGCATGCTTGAAGGTGAACGCTAATTGCTCTGGATCTAAGACCGTCGCATCGATCAGCACCCGATCGATTGGACGCACACGTTTGCTCAGCACACGCAAAAACAAAGCCCGCAAGGCGTCACCTAAGCCACGGTTCATTCCGCAACACAGGCACCCCTCAGCGCTAGTTGAGTTCGCAGGCTCATAGTATTGAACCCGCGCGTAATCAAGCTCGGCGGCCCGATCTGCCTCAGACGTCAAGACAACCGTCCCCTGCATTAAAGGGTGTCGCAGCAATTGCTTAAGCCACGCCGTTCGTTCAAGGGCCACTACACCGCGCAACCCGACAACCGGGATTCGACCCAGTTGTCGCGAGGTTTCAAACACAGTTAATCCATCGCCTTAGGCCACTGAAAGGCCGCGGGCTGCTTATTCAAAAATCGTTGGACAGCAGCAGTGTGCCAGTCAGACGTGCGCGCAACACCTTGAGATGCGGATTCGATATCCATCATGGTGTCCAAGCTGCTATTTAACGACACATTAAAAGCACGCTTTGTCATCGCAAGTGCCACGGGCGCCGCTTGTGCCAAACTGGCCGCCATTTGCTGCGCACGCTCGAGCGTACGCCCTTGCGGGGTCACTTCAAGCACGATGCCCAGCTCTCTTGCCTGTTCGGCATTCAGCTCCCGCGCCGAAAACGCCAATTCTTTGGCTCGCTGCACACCTACAATGCGTGGCAGGGTATACAACACCGCGCAATCAGGCACCAACCCTAAGCGCATAAAAGACAAACAAAACCGGCTATCTGGTGCAGCCAGAACAATATCCGCTGTCAAAGCCAAACTAAAGCCAGCACCATAGGCGGCGCCCTCAACGGCTGCAATCACCGGAACTTCAAGTCGCAGCAAGGTTTCGATCCAGGATAGATAGTCGTACCGCATACGATCACGACCATCCGGTGCGGCAAGCGTCGCTTCTCCCATGGCACTGATATCCCCACCCGCACAAAAAGTGGCCCCAGCGCCGGTGATAATCAGCGCCCGCAAATCGCGCTGGTGCGGCAGGGTCGAGATTAAATCTCTGAGCTCTGTACGCATCACTGCATCAATCGCATTTTTGCGTTTGGGCCGGTTCAGTGTCAACGTACCCACACCCTTAGTCACTTCATATTCAATCGTTTCCAACGTTTACACCTTTGCAAGAATTTTCTAAAAGTACCAAGCCCTTAGTCCGGCAACTTGAGCACGTGTTTGGCAATGATTTCTTTCTGAATTTCGGTGCTACCCCCGTAAATCGTTGAAGGGATCGAGTGAAACATAATGGCCGGAACATCTAAACCCTCTGGTCCAAAATCTGCGGTGTGGCCCGTCGCACCGTGTTCTTGCGCCGACTCAACCAAAAGGGTACAGATCCTTTGGTAAGTGTCTGTTCCCCAAATTTTTAGTAATGAAACGCTAGGGGGTAGCATCTCACCGCGTTTGACCATTTCGGCGTAATGCGTGTAAGCCGCCACTTGATCAACCGAATCAAGCATCAGTTCAGCGTAACGCGCCACGAACACAGGATTCGCAAACAAGTCCAGGCTATCTGCCAAGGTCGTCAACTGGCTCAGCGCATAGCGAGACTGTTTGGGGCTACCTAAAAAGATTCGCTCAAAACCTAGTAACGCTTTTGCAATCGTCCAGCCTTCGTTGATTTGTCCAACTAAATTTTCGGCAGGTACCCGGACGTTATCAAAAAACACTTCACAAAATTCTTTTTGCCCACTGATATTTTGAATCGGACGAATCGTAATTCCGGGGACACTTAAATCAATCAACAAAAAACTAATTCCTGATTGTTTTTTTGCATCTTTATCCGTGCGCACCAGCGCGAACATATGCGTGGCATCTTGCGCAAGTGTGGTCCAGATTTTTTGACCATTCACCACAAACGCATCACCATCAAGCACCGCCTCGGTCCGCAATGCGGCTAAATCAGACCCTGCACCTGGCTCTGAGTAGCCTTGGCACCAAACGTGTTCATTCGCGATAATTTTTGGTAAAAACTTTTGCTGCTGCTCAGGGCTGCCGCGCTGAATCAAGAGTGGTCCGATCATCACGACACCCATGTCAGGCGCGCGCGCCACACCATATTGCTCTTGCTCTTCGACATAGGCGATCATTTTTCCGGGGGGCAAACCCATTCCACCGAATTTTTTTGGCCAAGACGGTGCGATCCAGCCTTGCTTCGACAAGACCATCGTCCAGTCTTTAATTTCATTTAACCGTAACCGATGCGGCATGTGACGCATGTGCTCTGGGTAATGTTTTGCATAAAAACTTTGCAGCATCTGACGAAACTCTGGCTCTGGCATGTTTTCCCAATCCGCTTCTTTGGGAAAATCCTTTACGACTGGAGTGTGCGTCACCGCTTCATCCGCCGCAGCGGCGGGCAGTTGCGCAAAATAACGCAAGCGATGTGCCTCGGCGTTACCCAACCACGCAGACAGTGCGAGCGCACGTTTGAAATATAAGCCAACGTCGCACTCGTCGGTATAGCCCATCGCACCATGCATTTGAATCGCCATGCGCGTCACCAACAAGGCTGCGTGTGCGCAGCGCGCTTTTGCGCGACTCGCGAGTGCGCTCAACGAACCACCCGCCTCGATTTGCTTAATAACGTCTGTGATGCAAGCGGATGACAATTCGACTTGAATATAGCCATCCACCACGCGATGTTTCAACGCCTGAAAACTACCAATCAGTTTGCCAAATTGCTTACGCGTGCCCAAATAATCAAGCGTCATTGCAAGTGCGCGGCGCATTACCCCTAACAGCTCGGCAGACTGAATCACACGGGCGACATCATTGGCGTGATCGATCAAACCGAACACTGCCTGGCCATGCATCAACAACGACGTTTTAGGGACGAGCGCATTGCGTAACGACAACGTACACAGCATCGTGCCGTCAACCGCCCGTTGAACCGACTGCTGCACGCCTTCGGTTTGTGCAGGTACCCAAATCAATGCAGGCTGGCCATTCAAAAGCGCCGAAACCACCCAGCCATCAGCCCCCGTTGCCGGCGTCACGAATTTTTTGGCGCCGTTCAGGCTCAACACCTCGCCTTGACTTGACGCAACGGTTACCAGGGTTTGCTGTCCCTGCATCTGCCCAAGCGCTTCTTGCCAGGCCAAGCCTGCCACCAACTCACCACCAACGATTTTCTCAAGCAATACTGAGCGTAGGGCACCTTGTGGCGTGCCTGATACTGCCACAGCAAGTTGCACGCCCCCTGCGATCAAGGGCTCGGGCAACAAACGCTGACCAATTTCTTCGGCAATCGCCGCCATTTCGCGCAATCCTAAGCCCAACCCACCGTCTTGCTCAGAGACCAGCACACCTAACCAGCCAGCATTCGCGATCTCTTGCCAGGCCGAACGCTCGAAACCCGAATCTGAGTCTCTGAGCTTGCGTAGTCGCCCAATGGTATTGCCCCGCCCAAGTAAGTCGCGTGCACTATCGCGAAAGGCTTCGATGGCTGAGTCGTTCAATGTGACGTCGTTCATGATGTGTCTCTCTAAAGCTTTTATTTATCGTAAATGGCCAAACTATTGATCTGTTTTTTGCGCAGCTAAGTTCGCTGTAGTGCCTCAATATCAGAGGTACTGTAACCAAGCTGGCGCAGGATGTCGATTGTATGGGCACCGGTGGCGACCGGCGCCCGTATGGCTGCAGTCGGTGTCTGACTAAAACGCGGGGCCACCGAGGGTTGCAACACCCCCTGAACCTCACAAAAAGTTTGGCGAGCGACGTTATGGGGATGCAGTGCTGCTTCGGTCATGCTAAGAACCGGTGCAAAGCAAACGTCTGTGCCCTCCATCACATCGCACCATTCTTGACGCGT
>CALQNE010000061.1 GCA_943331855.1 Bordetella parapertussis | reverse complement strand
CGCCACCAAACTTTTGCGACAACACTGTTGTGATTGCCGCTGTCAGTGTGGTTTTACCGTGGTCAACGTGACCAATCGTGCCTACGTTGACGTGTGGTTTGGTTCGTTCGAATTTGCCTTTTGCCATGATTTTCCTCTAATTACTTGCCGCGGGCCGCGATAATTTCTTCGGCCACATTTTTGGGTGCTTCGGAGTAGTGTTTGAATTCCATCGTGTAGGTCGCGCGCCCTTGGGTCAATGACCGCAAGTTTGTTGCGTAACCAAACATCTCAGCGAGTGGGACTTCAGCCTTAATGACTTTGCCGCCACCAACCATGTCGTCCATACCTTGCAACATACCGCGACGTGAGGACAAATCGCCCATCACCGTACCGGCATAATCTTCAGGTGTTTCGACTTCAACGGCCATCATTGGCTCAAGCAACACGGGGCTTGCTTTACGCATCCCGTCTTTGAAGGCCATTGAGGCTGCCATACGGAAGGCGTTCTCGTTTGAGTCAACGTCGTGGTACGAACCAAAGAACAGCGTTGCTTTAACGTCAACAACTGGATAGCCCGCCAAGATGCCTGAGGGCAAGGTTTCTTGAATACCCTTGTCGACTGCTGGGATGTATTCGCGCGGAACCACACCGCCTTTAATTGCATCAACGAATTGATAGCCGCCGCCTGGTGGAAGGGGTTCAATCTTCAGAACCACGTGGCCGTATTGACCGCGTCCACCTGACTGCTTAACGAACTTGCCTTCGATTTCTTCGCAAACTTTACGGATCGTTTCGCGATAAGCAACCTGTGGTTTACCAACGTTTGCTTCAACGTTGAACTCACGCTTCATGCGATCGACAATAATTTCGAGGTGCAACTCGCCCATACCCGAAATAATCGTTTGGCCTGACTCTTCGTCTGTGCGCACTCGGAACGATGGATCTTCTTGAGCCAAACGCGACAAAGCCATACCCATTCTCTCTTGGTCTGCTTTAGTCTTTGGCTCAACAGCCTGCGAAATCACGGGCTCTGGGAACACCATACGCTCGAGCATGATGTGTGCGTCGATATCGCACAAGGTTTCACCCGTAGTCACGTCTTTAAGACCGACCACTGCAGCGATATCACCTGCAACGACTTCTTTGATTTCTTCGCGATTATTGGCGTGCATCTGCAAGATACGACCGATACGCTCTTTTTTACCCTTAATCGGGTTATAGATGGTATCGCCAGACTTGAGTACGCCCGAATACACGCGCACGAAAGTCAGCTGGCCAACGTAGGGGTCGGTCATGAGTTTGAACGCAAGCGCTGCAAACTTTTCAGTGTCTTCCGCTTTGCGACTGGTAGGCGTGCCATCGTCGAGTTCACCTGTCACTGGTGGAATATCAACAGGTGAAGGCAAGAATTCAATCACAGCGTCAAGCATGCGTTGAACGCCTTTGTTTTTAAAGGCTGTGCCGCACAACATTGGCTGAATTTCGCAAGCGATCGTACGGGTACGAATACCAAGAAGAATTTCTTCTTCGGTGAGCGAACCGCCTTCGAGGTACTTGTCCATCAGCTCTTCTGACGCTTCAGCAGCTGACTCGACCAACTTCTCGCGCCACTCTTCGGCCTCTGCCAACAAATCGGCTGGGATATCGAGGTAGTCAAACTTAATGCCCTGGCTTGCCTCATCCCAGATGATCGCTTTCATCTTCACGAGATCAATCACGCCAGTGAATTTTTCTTCAGCACCGATTGGTATCACGATTGGCACTGGATTCGCTTTGAGGCGAGTTTTTAGCTGGTCGTAAACTTTGAAAAAGTTTGCGCCGGTGCGATCCATTTTGTTAACGAACGACAAACGGGGCACTTTGTACTTGTTGGCTTGACGCCATACGGTTTCTGATTGAGGCTGCACACCACCCACAGCGCAATAAACCATGCACGCGCCGTCAAGCACACGCATTGAACGTTCAACTTCAATTGTGAAGTCAACGTGGCCGGGAGTATCGATCACGTTGATGCGATGCTCGGGGTAGTTATTGGCCATGCCTTTCCAGAAGGCAGTGGTTGCTGCAGACGTAATCGTAATTCCGCGCTCTTGCTCTTGTTCCATCCAGTCCATAGTGGCGGCGCCATCATGCACTTCGCCAATCTTATGATTGACACCTGTGTAAAACAAGATTCGTTCGGTCGTGGTGGTTTTCCCTGCGTCGATATGGGCAGAGATACCGATGTTGCGGTAGCGCTCGATCGGGGTTTTGCGAGACATGGCTGATCCTTAAATTACCAACGGAAATGACTGAAGGCTTTGTTCGCCTCGGCCATTTTGTGTGTATCTTCACGCTTTTTCATTGCGGCGCCGCGGCCTTCAGAGGCATCGAGCAATTCGCCAGCAAGACGAAGATCCATAGATTTTTCACCGCGTTTTTTAGCGGCTTCACGCAACCAACGCATTGCAAGCGCTAAACGACGCACTGGGCGAACTTCGACCGGCACTTGATAGTTTGCGCCACCAACACGACGGCTTTTAACTTCAACCACAGGCTTGATGTTATTGATTGCCAAATTGAAGACTTCGATCGGCTCTTTACCAGTCTTGGTCTGCACTTGAGTTAAAGCACCATAGACAATGCGCTCAGCCACGGCTTTTTTGCCGGAGAGCATGACTACGTTCATGAATTTTGCAAGTTCGACGCTGCCGAATTTTGGATCGGGCAGAATGTCACGTTTGGGGACTTCGCGACGACGGGGCATATTAATTCCTTTGTGTCATTTCAGTTGAACCGCGGCCTTCAAACTGTTGGCTACGGTCACGACTTACCAAAAGATAAGTCACTTACATTGCCGCAGCATGACTATCATGCGTTGGCTGCACAGAACAGCACGAAGCTGTTTCACTGCCTGTTACTACGACTGCTCAAGCAAATTACTTTGCTTGTTTTGGACGCTTAGCGCCGTACTTAGAACGTGATTGCTTACGGTCTTTAACACCTTGCAAATCAAGCGATCCACGCACGATGTGATAACGCACACCTGGCAAGTCTTTAACACGACCGCCGCGCACGAGCACGACTGAGTGTTCTTGCAAGTTGTGGCCTTCACCGCCGATGTACGAAATAATCTCGAAACCGTTGGTCAGACGCACTTTGGCGACTTTACGCAGGGCCGAGTTAGGCTTTTTTGGTGTCGTGGTGTACACACGAGTGCACACACCGCGTCGCTGAGGGCAATTTTCGAGCGCGGGGCTCTTGCTCTTAGTAACGCTGACTTCGCGCGGTTTGCGCACGAGTTGGCTAATAGTTGGCATAACCTCTAATTCCCTTTTATCGCTGTTACTTACGTTTTGGCACGTATCCGGCCTAACGTGTTTTCAGCATTCCCGTTCCTGGGCAGCTTGGCACGAGCCCACCATCGAACGGAAATCCGTAAAAGAGCGGGTCTTGCCTAATCAAACCAGGGTGCATCAACAAGCCCAGAGCTGTTGAGTCCCAAAAATTACGGTAAGCCTAACAGCTTATCGTAAATACCTACAGCATGTCAACCGGCTTAGGATGTATCTTTACGATGCAACCTAAGCTAGTCTTTGCTTTTAGTGCTTTTCTAATCGCCTGGGGTTAGCAGACTATGCCTAACCCCGATGGCGACCAGATTTTGAACCTATTCTTCAGTTGCTTCAGGTGCCTCAACGGCAACTGGCGCATCTTCGAAGGGGTTCGCCTGCTGACGGGCGGCTTCGCGTTCAGCCGCTTCGAAAGCTTCTTTATCTTTACGTGCAACGTGGTAGGCCATTCCGGTACCGGCTGGAATCAAGCGACCCACAATCACGTTTTCTTTCAGACCACGCAAATCGTCGCGCTTGCCCATGATGGCAGCCTCGGTGAGTACGCGGGTGGTTTCTTGGAACGAAGCCGCTGAAATAAACGAGTCTGTTGAAAGCGACGCTTTTGTAATACCCAACAAAATATTGTCGTAGGTCGCAGGCCGTTTACCGGCAGCTTCCATACGGTCATTTTCGTTAAGCAACTCAGCGCGTTCAACTTGTTCGCCCGTGATAAATGACGTGTCGCCTGCATCAACGATGTTGATTCGACGCAACATCTGGCGAACGATCACTTCAATGTGCTTGTCGTTAATCTTCACGCCTTGCAAACGATAAACGTCTTGCACTTCGTCGACCACGTAAGTTGCCAAACGCTCAATACCTTGTAAACGCAAAATGTCGTGTGGGTCGGCAGGGCCGTCAACAATCATCTCGCCTTTGTTTACAACTTGACCGTCATGCACCAACACCTGCTTCTCTTTTGGAATCAGGAATTCGTTGGCTTCGCCGTCAAGGTCGGTAATCACCAGACGCTGTTTACCTTTGGTGTCTTTACCAAACGAAACCGTACCGGTGATGTCAGCAAGCATGCCGGCATCTTTCGGTGAACGTGCTTCGAACAGTTCAGCCACGCGTGGCAAACCACCGGTAATGTCGCGCGTCTTTTGCGATTCTTGTGGAATACGCGCCAAGACTTCACCGACTTGCACCTGCTGACCATCACGCACAGTAATCAGTGCGCCAACTGGGAACGAAATATTGACCGAGTGATCTGTGCCAGCGATTTTGACCTCTTCGCCTGTTTCACCAATCAGTTTGATCTGTGGACGCAGTGCGACTTTGCCGCCACGCGTTTTAGGCGTAATGACCACAAGCGTTGACAAGCCGGTCACATCGTCAAGCTGCTTGGCAACTGTGCCGCCCTCTTCGATGTTTTCAAAGCGCACCGCACCCGCATACTCTGACACGATGGGGCGCGTGAGCGGATCCCAAGTGGCTAAGCGAGCACCTGCTTTCAATACGTCGCCGTCCTGTACTTGTAACGTTGCACCGTAAGGCACTTTATGACGTTCGCGCTCACGCTCGTTATCGCCATAAATCACCAGTTCGCCCGAACGCGAAATTGCGATGCGTTCTTTTTTCGGGTTGGTGACATAACGCATGGTGCTTGCAAAACGCACGACACCATTTGATTTGGTTTCAACACCGCTGGCCATGGCCGAGCGCGATGCTGCACCACCAATGTGGAAGGTACGCATGGTCAACTGTGTGCCAGGCTCGCCGATTGACTGCGCCGCGATCACACCGACAGCTTCGCCGACGTTGACCAGATAGCCACGACCTAAGTCACGACCATAGCAATGTGCGCACAGACCATGACGTGTTTCGCAGGTCAGTGGTGTCCGGACACGAACTTCGTCCACGCCAAGCTTATCGATATAGTCAACGAGGTCTTCATCGAGCAAGGTGCCTTGATGAATGGCCGTCTCTTGCGTGTCAGGATTCACAATATCCACGGCCGCAACACGACCCAAGATACGCTCGCGCAAAGGTTCGATGACTTCACCACCCTCGACCAACGCCTTCATTGTGTAGCCCGCGGTGGTTCCGCAATCACTGATGGTAATGACCAAGTCTTGTGTCACGTCAACGAGACGACGCGTCAAGTAACCGGAGTTTGCCGTTTTCAGTGCCGTATCAGCCAAGCCTTTACGAGCGCCGTGGGTTGAGATGAAGTACTGCAATACGTTTAGGCCTTCACGGAAGTTCGCGGTAATCGGCGTTTCGATAATCGAGCCGTCAGGCTTGGCCATCAAACCACGCATACCTGCCAACTGACGAATCTGTGCAGCAGAACCACGCGCACCTGAGTCAGCCATCATGTAGATTGAGTTGAACGACTCTTGACGAACCTTCTCGCCGTGACGATCGACAACCGGTTCAGTAGCAAGCTGTTCCATCATGGCTTTACCCACTTTGTCACCCGCCTTGCCCCAAATATCCACAACGTTGTTATAGCGCTCTTGCGAAGTTACGAGACCCGACGAATATTGCTTGTCGATTTCTTTCACTTCGCGCGTTGCCTCAGCCAAGATCTCGACCTTAGCAGCGGGGATCAACATATCGCCCATCGCAATCGAAATGCCACCACGTGTTGCCAAGCGGAAACCTGCTTGCATCAACTTGTCGGCAAAAATTACGGTGTCGCGTAAACCACAGCGACGGAACGACTGGTTAATCAAACGTGAAATTTCTTTCTTTTTAAGTGCACGATTCAACACAGAGAAAGGCAGGCCGCGTGGCAGAATTTCTGACAGCATTGCACGACCGACTGTGGTCTCAACACGCTGAACGCCCTCGACCCAATCTTCTTTGCCTTCACGCGTCCACTCAGGCAGGCGCACCGTAATACGCGTTTGCAAGGTGACTTCGCGGTTGTCGTACGCACGATACACTTCAGCAACGTCGGCCAGGAACATGCCTTCGCCCTTGCCGTTGGTGCGCTCGCGCGTGGCGTAATACAGACCCAACACGATATCCTGTGAAGGAACAATCGAGGGTTCGCCGTTTGCGGGGAACAACACGTTGTTTGAAGCCAGCATCAACGTGCGCGCTTCAACTTGTGCCTCGAGCGACAGGGGCACGTGAACAGCCATCTGGTCGCCGTCAAAGTCGGCGTTAAACGCGGCGCAAACCAGCGGATGCAGCTGAATGGCTTTGCCTTCAATCAGGATTGGCTCAAACGCTTGAATACCCAAGCGATGCAGCGTTGGTGCGCGATTGAGCATCACAGGATGTTCGCGAATCACATCTTCGAGAATGTCCCAGACAACTGGCTCTTGGCTTTCAACAAGCTTTTTAGCCGCCTTGATCGTAGTGGCCAGGCCCATCATTTCTAAGCGATTAAAAATGAATGGCTTGAACAGTTCGAGTGCCATCAATTTAGGCAAACCGCACTGATGCAGTTTGAGGGTTGGTCCGACCACAATGACCGAGCGACCCGAATAGTCAACACGCTTACCAAGCAAGTTTTGGCGGAAACGACCGCTCTTGCCTTTGATCATGTCAGCGAGCGACTTCAGTTGACGCTTGTTCGCGCCCGTCATCGCTTTACCGCGACGTCCGTTGTCAAGCAGTGAGTCAACCGACTCTTGCAGCATCCGCTTTTCATTACGCAAAATAATCTCTGGCGCTTTGAGTTCGAGCAAGCGCTTCAGACGATTGTTACGGTTAATGACGCGGCGGTACAGATCATTCAAATCTGAAGTTGCAAAGCGCCCACCATCAAGCGGTACCAACGGACGCAGGTCTGGTGGCAACACGGGCAGCACTTCCATGACCATCCATTCGGCCTTGATGCCAGATTTTTGGAAGCCTTCAAGCACTTTTAAACGCTTTGAAATCTTCTTGATCTTGGCTTCAGACGAGGTCGCAATCAGTTCAGCACGCAGTGTTTCAACTTCGCGATCGATATCAATCGTACGCAACAGTTCGCGAACCGCTTCAGCACCCATCAAGGCACGGAAGTCATCGCCATACTCTTCTGTTTTCGCGATGAAGTCGTCGTCAGACATGATTTGACCGCGCTTGAGCGGAGTCATGCCTGCTTCAATGACGCACCATGCTTCAAAGTACAGAACGCGTTCAATATCACGCAAGGTCATATCGAGCACCATGCCCAACCGGGATGGCAAGCTCTTCAAGAACCAGATATGTGCAACCGGGCTGGCAAGCTCAATATGGCCCATGCGTTCACGACGCACTTTCGCCACGGTGACCTCAACGCCGCACTTCTCGCAGATCACTCCACGATGCTTGAGGCGTTTGTATTTGCCGCATAAGCACTCATAATCTTTGATTGGGCCAAAGATTTTTGAACAAAACAAACCATCGCGCTCGGGTTTAAACGTGCGGTAGTTGATGGTCTCGGGTTTGCGTACTTCACCATAAGACCACGAACGGATCTTTTCAGGAGAAGCGATACCAATTTTGATGGCATCGAACTGTTCGTCTTGCGAAACCTGTTTAAAAAGGTCGAGTAGCGCTTTCATTATTTACGCTCCAGATCCATGTCAAGCGCCAAGGAACGAATTTCCTTGACGAGCACATTGAACGACTCAGGCATGCCTGCATCGATCGTGTGATCACCCTTGACAATGTTTTCGTATACCTTGGTACGGCCCACGATGTCATCGGATTTAACCGTCAACATTTCTTGCAACGTGTACGACGCGCCGTATGCTTCAAGTGCCCAGACTTCCATCTCACCAAAACGCTGACCACCAAACTGCGCTTTACCGCCGAGTGGCTGTTGCGTCACAAGCGAGTATGGTCCGGTCGAACGTGCATGCATCTTGTCGTCGACCAAATGGTGCAACTTGAGATAGTGCATGTAACCGACAGTCACTGGGCGTTCGAATTGTTCGCCCGTGCGGCCATCGTACAGCCACGCTTGTGTGCGTGACTCGGTCAGGCCCATACGCTTTGCAACGTCATCAGGATAAGCGAGTTCAAGCATGTTCGTGATTTCTTGCTCGGTTGCACCGTCAAACACCGGCGTTGCAAATGGCACACCGTTTTTGAGGTTTTGAGCAAGCTCAATCACTTCGTCGTCAGACAATTCTTCGATGCGAGCGCCTGTGCCTGTGCTGTTGTAAACCTGATCAAGATAAGTACGAAGCTTTTTAACTTCGACTTTTTGTTGATCTTTCAACATATCACCGATGCGATGACCCAAGCCTTTTGCAGCCCAGCCCAAATGAACTTCAAGCACTTGGCCCACGTTCATCCGTGAAGGCACGCCCAAAGGATTCAACACGATGTCAGCCGGCGTACCGTCTGCCATGTGTGGCATATCTTCGACTGGCGTAATACGTGAAACAACACCCTTGTTGCCATGACGACCTGCCATCTTGTCGCCTGGTTGCAGACGACGTTTAACAGCGAGGTAGACCTTGATCATTTTGAGTACGCCAGGAGGCAACTCATCACCTTGGGTCAGCTTCTTACGCTTTTCTTCAAAGGCCAAATCAAACTGATGGCGCTTTTGCTCAAGAGACTCTTTGGCTTGCTCAAGCACGACAGCATGGTTTTCATCCGCAAGGCGAATGTCAAACCACTGCCAGCGATCGAGGTCAACCAAATACTCTTTGGTTATGACTGCGCCTTTAGCAAGCTTGCGTGGACCACCGTTGACGATCTTTTTAACCAGCATCTTTTCGATACGGTCAAACGTGTCATTTTCAACAATACGCAACTGGTCATTCAAGTCTTGGCGATAACGACGCAGCTCATCATCAATAATGGCTTGTGCACGCTTGTCGCGCACGATGCCTTCGCGTGTAAAGACCTGAACGTCAATCACTGTGCCGATCATGCCCGAGGGGACGCGTAGCGAAGTGTCTTTAACGTCAGAAGCTTTTTCACCAAAAATTGCACGAAGCAATTTTTCTTCTGGCGTCAATTGTGTTTCGCCTTTCGGTGTGACTTTGCCTACCAACACGTCATCGGCACGGACTTCTGCACCAATATGAACGATTCCAGACTCATCCAGACGGTTCAGTTGGGTTTCAGCCAAATTGCTAATGTCGCGCGTAATCTCTTCTGGGCCAAGTTTGGTATCGCGTGCAACAACCGTGAGTTCTTCGATATGAATCGAAGTGTAACGATCATCTGCAACAACCTTCTCAGAAATCAAAATCGAGTCTTCGAAGTTGT
This sequence comes from Bordetella parapertussis, assembly GCA_943331855.1. Classification (GTDB taxonomy): domain Bacteria; phylum Pseudomonadota; class Gammaproteobacteria; order Burkholderiales; family Burkholderiaceae_B; genus Zwartia; species Zwartia parapertussis_H. The sequence goes on along the minus strand of CALQNE010000061.1, from coordinate 4,490 downwards.
AACCATTCCAGGGCATAAAGGCGATCAGCATATTCTGACCAAGCGCCAATTCACCTAAGTCGGTCGACGCACCATCCGCCAATACGTCACCCGTGACGACGCGATCACCGCGACGCACGATTGGGCGTTGATTGATGTTGGTATTTTGGTTTGAACGTGTGTACTTAATCAGGTTGTAAATATCAACACCGACTTCACCCGCAACGTTTTCTTCATCGTTTACACGAATCACAATACGGTCTGCATCAACGTGGTCGACAATGCCGCCACGCAATGCTTGTACGGTTGTACCCGAGTCAACAGCAACGGTTCGCTCGATACCTGTACCCACCACTGATTTCTCAGGGCGCAAGCAAGGCACTGCTTGTCGTTGCATGTTGGCGCCCATCAAGGCACGGTTTGCATCGTCGTGCTCAAGAAACGGAATCAACGACGCTGCAACCGACACGATCTGCGATGGAGCCACATCCATGTAATGCACATTTGCAGGTGCAGTCAGCAGGGTTTCGCCCGCTTGACGGCATGCAACGAGGTCATCGGTAAACTTACCCGTTTCGCTAAGCTCGGCATTTGCCTGAGCAATGATGTACGTGCCTTCAGCAATCGCAGACAAATACTCGATCTGATCGGTCACCGCGCCATTCTCAGCCTTGCGGTAAGGCGTTTCAAGAAAGCCGTATTCGTTCAAACGCGCATAAAGCGCCATCGAATTAATCAGGCCGATGTTCGGGCCCTCAGGCGTTTCGATTGGACAAACTCGACCGTAATGCGTTGGATGCACGTCGCGAACTTCAAAGCCTGCACGTTCACGGGTCAAGCCGCCAGGTCCTAATGCAGAGACGCGACGCTTGTGCGTGATCTCAGAAAGAGGATTGGTTTGATCCATAAATTGCGATAATTGGCTTGAGCCGAAGAACTCTTTGATCGCTGCCGAAATAGGCTTGGAGTTGATCAAATCATGCGGCATCAAGTTTTCAGTTTCGGCTTGACCCAAGCGCTCTTTTACTGCGCGCTCAACACGTACTAAACCAGCACGGAATTGATTCTCTGCAAGCTCACCCACACAACGAACACGGCGATTACCTAAGTGATCAATGTCATCGATCTGGCCGCGACCGTTACGCAATTCAACGAGGATTTGAATGGCTTTAAGAATGTCGTCGTTAGTCAGCGTCATGGCACCAGTGATGTCATCACCACGGCCAAGACGGCTGTTGACTTTCATACGGCCAACGCGTGACAAGTCGTAGGTATCTTCGCTATAGAACAAGCGTTGGAACAATGCCTCGACTGCATCTTCAGTTGGTGGCTCGCCAGGGCGCATCATGCGATAGATCGCGACGCGTGCAGCCATTTGGTCTGCCGTCTCGTCTACACGCAGGGTTTGCGAAATGTAAGGGCCGCAATCCAGATCGTTGGTATAAAGCGTTTGGATATTGGTTACGCCCGCGATGCGAAGCGCACTCAATACACCTTCGGTGATCTCGTCGTTAGCTGCAGCGATTAACTCACCGGTATCAGCATCAACGATATTAGTTGCCAGAACGCGCCCAATCAGGAAGTCTTCAGGAACCGAAATTCGTTGAATCTTGGCCGCTGCAATATCACGCAAATGCTTGGCATTGACGCGCTTGTCTTTTTCAACAAGCACTTTGCCGCTGCGATCCGTAATATCAAAGCGCGCCATCTCGCCTTTCCAGCGATCGCCGATGAATTCCATCATTGCGCCTTCGTTTTGTAGTTCGAATTGATCGAACACAAAGAACTGCGACAAGATTGCCTCAATCGACAGACCGATTGCTTTGAGCAGAATCGTGACGGGCATTTTGCGCCGACGGTCAACTCTAAAAAACAATACGTCTTTTGGATCGAATTCGAAATCAAGCCACGAGCCGCGGTAAGGAATCACGCGTGCTGAAAACAACAGCTTGCCCGAACTATGCGTTTTGCCACGGTCGTGTTCAAAAAACACGCCAGGCGAACGGTGCAACTGAGACACGATGACGCGCTCGGTGCCGTTGATGACAAAAGAGCCTGTGCTGGTCATGAGCGGAATTTCGCCCATGTACACTTCTTGCTCTTTAACTTCTTTAACGGTCGGCTTCGAGATCTCACGATCAAGCAACACCAGGCGCACTTTGGCGCGCAATGGTGAAGCATAAGTGAGGCCACGTAACTGACACTCTTTCACGTCAAACACGGGTTCGCCTAAGCCGTAGCTGACGAACTCGAGTCGCGCCATATGGTTATGGCTGACGATCGGAAAAATTGAACTAAAGGCCGCTTGCAACCCTTGCTCGTTGCGCGCAGAGGGTGTGACCTCAGCTTGCAAAAAGGTTAGGTATGATTGAAGCTGTGTCGCAAGCAAAAAAGGAACGTCTTGAACGTCCTCACGCTTGGCGAAGCTTTTACGGATGCGCTTTTTTTCGGTAAACGAGTAAGGCATGAGCACTCCGACTCGAGGTTACAAAGGCCGTCAACCACGGCCCGGGGTAAAACAAAGAAAATTCAGGTACATCAAACGACTTCAGAAAACCCGACTACTGATCGAACCTACCTCATTTTTTTGAGGCAACCCCAACGATTAGAGGGGTTTTCTGAAGACGCAAATGCCCGGGAAGGTAGTTAAACTTTCCCGGGCGTTTACTAGCAGGCCTTACTTCAATTCGGCCTTAGCGCCAGCTTCTTCAAGCTTCTTCTTGGCTGCTTCAGCGTCAGCTTTAGCAATGCCTTCTTTAACTGGCTTTGGTGCGCCATCAACCAGGTCTTTCGCTTCTTTCAAGCCCAGACCAGTGATTTCGCGAACAGCCTTAATAACGCTGACTTTATTAGCGCCGATTTCTGTCAGGTGGACAGTGAACTCTGTCTGCTCTTCAGCAGCAGCAGCAGCACCGCCAGCAGCTGGTGCAGCAACTGCAACAGCAGCAGCAGCAGCAGACACACCAAACTTCTCTTCCATTTCTTTGATCAACTCTGACAACTCAAGCACAGTCATGCTAGAAATTGCGTCGAGGATTTCAGCTTTAGTAGCCATTTGTAGAACTCCAGATTAAATAAAGTTTGCCAGGGATTGGTATCGCTTGTCGTTCAATGAAGTTTCAGCAGCCCAATTACGCAGCTTGCTTTTGATCGCGCACAGCGGCTAAGCCACGCACGAACTTGGTTGGAACTTCGTTGAGAGTACGTACAAATTGCGCGATCGGCGCCTGCATCGTGCCCAGCAGTTTTGATAACAACTCGTCGCGTGATGGCATTGTGGCCAGAGCCTTAACACCATTGACATCAAGGATGCTGTTGGGCAAGGCCCCAGCTTTGATGGCAAGCTTCTCGTTGTCTTTCGCAAAGGCTGAAAGAACTTTTGCAGCAGCAACTGGATCGGTACTGATCGCATAGATCAGTGGGCCGACCAGCTTTGCTGATAACGCCTCGAAAGGCGTACCAACAATTGCTTTGCGTGCCAGCGAGTTTTTCAAGACTCGCAGATACACGTCCGACGCACGCGCATTTTTGCGCAGTACGGTGACAGAGGCGACGTCCAGACCACGGTACTCTGCAACCACAATCGACTGTGCTGCTGCGACTTGCGTCGTAACATCTTCGATTACAACTGCCTTCTCTTTACGATTGAGACTCACGGTTTGAACACTCCATCAAAAGATGCGGGGGAAAAATTCCCTTTGCATCAACCGAATGCGGCGAACCTGGTCGAGTTCTTAAAAGAAATCTTCCGTGGACGCCGTCTGCGCTGGATCTAGAAACATCCTAGTATTAAGCTTGGGCTATTGGACAAAGATGACTTCATCGCAACAGCTTTTGCTCCAACGGTCTTTGACAGCAGCACTCAGACAAGTCTGAGTACGGCCCAAAGTCTGTACAACTTGACGACGGCTTACTGCGCCGTAGCTGTCAAGGATCCAACTTCTACGCGCGCACCGCCACCCATCGTGGAGGACACCGCAATCTTGCGTAGATAAATACCTTTTGAAGCTGTTGGGCGCGCTTTGTTTAACGCGTCAACTAATGCTGCAAGGTTTGACCGCAATTGCTCGACGCCAAACGAGGCGCGGCCAATCGTGGCATGAATAATGCCAGCCTTGTCGGTGCGGTATTGAACCTGACCGGCTTTAGCGTTTTTTACTGCCTGAGCGACATCGGGTGTTACTGTGCCAACTTTTGGGTTTGGCATCAGGCCGCGTGGCCCGAGGATTTGACCAAGGGTACCGACAATACGCATTGTGTCAGGAGAGGCAATGACTACGTCAAAATTAAAGGTACCACCTTTAATTTGTTCAGCAAGGTCTTCCATGCCGACAATGTCTGCGCCTGCTGCTTTGGCTTGCTCGGCCTTATCGCCCTGTGCAAACACAGCCACACGTACAGATTTGCCTGTGCCTTCTGGCAACACAACTGAACCACGAACGAGCTGGTCTGATTTTTTAGGATCAATGCCAAGCTGAACGGCGATATCGATTGACTCGTCAAACTTTGCT
>CALQNE010000060.1 GCA_943331855.1 Bordetella parapertussis | reverse complement strand
CGCAGCTGGCGAACTTAGCCGATGAAATCGCCTACAACAACCATGACATTGATGATGGACTGCGCTCAGGCTTGCTAACGCTAGAGCAGTTGCAAACCGTACCGATTTTTGCGCGACATTATGCCCAGGCGCTCAAGGCCTGGCCTGAGTTGGCAACGCGCCGCTTAGTGTCAGAAACCATCCGCAGCATGATTAATACCTTGATCACCGATGTGACCAAGACGACTTCGGCGCAGTTGGCCCAGGCTAATCCCAGCGATGCCCTCGCTGCGCGACAATGCGGACCGCTGGTCGCCTTTTCAGCTGAGATCAGACACGAGGCGGATGTTTTAAAAAAATTCTTGTTTGAAAATCTGTACCGCCACTACCAGGTGATACGCATGACGAATAAGGCACGGCGAATCGTTCGAGAGTTGTTTAATGCCTTTGTGCAAGAGCCGCGTTTGTTACCGCCTGATTACTGGCACGATGATAAAACGGTTCAGGCGCGCGCGATTTCGGATTACATTGCAGGGATGACCGATCGCTATGCGATTCGCGAACATCATCGCTTGTTTCGGATGGAAGAACAGTTAGACTGAAGCTTGGCTGTTGCCAGGCGAATTAAGTTTCAGGAGGGCAACATGAAACAATCAATCGATCACTTTGTACAGCCGCCTATTCGCACTGCGCTTCTCGTCTTAGCGGCTGTCGTGCTAACGAGTGTGACTGCCTGCTCACAGCGTGCGGCGCCCATCGGCAACTCAGGCAATGCTGGGGCTGAGAGCGGCCCGGTGGCAATGGCCATCCCTATTGCTGCGCCAACTGATTTCTCGAGCGCATCGGCAGCGCCTGCGTCTGAGCCAAGTGCGCAAGCCCGCCCTGCGCCTTTTTCAACACCAGCCCCTGAGCCCACTACCAGTCAAATGGGTTCGGCTGTGGTGGTCAGCGGTGGCGCGGCTAACTTAGGTGAGCTCAAGCTTTCTCTGGTGCAAAGCTGCACGCCGACGCGCTCGGGCAATACCTGCAATCTTGTTTTTATTGAGGCGCGTGCAGGACAAGATGCGGCCGCATTGACGCGAGATTATTTCAGTCGGACCGGAGGCGAGGCCACGCCTAGAACCACTGTCGAAAGTCAGTGCTCGCCTGGCTGGGTCGCCTCGGTGGTTTCGCAGCAAGGCTCCGTGCAGGGCGGTGGCATGTTGCGCGCGTATGCGGCGGTGTGTGGCCATCCTAATGCCGTGAGTGCGTTGACAGCGGCTTTTAATATCTGCGATAGCCGTACGCAAGGGGGTTGCCGCCAGTCGAACCGCGTCAATGTCTTATGGGGGCGTTGGTCGGCGGATCAGCCAGGCGCGGGTACAGGCCAACCGGGCAAGCCGCTTGATGCCTCGGGCTTGGCAAGTGGACAACGCTGCGAGTCAGGCCTGCCGCTGTTGGAATCGGTGCAGTGTGGCAGCAATGCGGCGTCGCAATTACGTTTTTTTGGGCTGCCTTAGCGTCGTTGTAAGACGCGCCCCAGGTAATGCCCGGTATGGCTTGCCGGCGTCGCTGCAATCAGTTCGGGCGTGCCTTGCGCCACGATATTGCCGCCGCCGTCTCCCCCTTCTGGGCCTAGATCAATTACCCAGTCGGCCGTTTTGATTACATCAAGATTGTGTTCAATCACCACCACGGTATTGCCCGCTTCGACCAGTTGATTCAATACTTCAAGTAACAGAGCAATATCCTGAAAGTGCAGCCCTGTCGTGGGCTCATCCAGAATATAAAGCGTGCGACCGGTACTGCGGCGCGAGAGTTCAAGCGATAACTTGACGCGTTGCGCTTCACCACCCGAGAGTGTTGTGGCGCTTTGCCCCAACCGTATATAAGACAGGCCAACATCCATCAAGGTTTGTAGTTTGCGTGCGATCGCAGGCACGGCTTCAAAATACACCAGCGCTTGTTCGACGGTGAGTTCGAGCACCTCGGTGATGTTGCGTCCGCGATAGCGAATCTCAAGCGTTTCGCGGTTATAGCGTTTGCCGACACACACATCGCAGGGCACATACATGTCTGGCAAAAAGTGCATCTCCACTTTCACCACGCCATCGCCCTGACAGGCTTCGCAGCGTCCGCCTTTGACGTTAAAGCTAAACCGTCCCGGGTCGTAACCGCGGGTGCGCGCTTCGGGCGTACCCGCAAACACTTCTCGAATCGGGGTAAACAAACCGGTGTAGGTGGCGGGGTTGCTGCGCGGGGTGCGACCGATGGGGCTTTGATCAACACTGATGATTTTGTCGAAGTGCTCAAGGCCGGTCAGACCGCTGTAGGGCGCGGGATCGGATTGCGCGTGATGCAAGGCACGCGACATCACCACAGCAAGGGTGTCATTGATCAGTGTGGATTTGCCTGAGCCCGAGACCCCGGTGACACAGACAAACTTACCAGAGGGAATCCGCAGCTCAACCGACTTCAAATTATTGCCACGACACCCAGTGAGTGACAGCCAGGTTTGCTCTTCAGTAAAGGGGCGACGCTTTGGGAGGGCGATCGCCAAGGCGCCGCTCATGTACTGCCCCGTCACAGAGTTGGGGTTTTGTTCGATTTGTGCAGGCGTGCCTTGCGCAACGATTTGTCCGCCGTGCTCGCCCGCGCCCGGGCCCATGTCGACGACCCAGTCTGCTTGCCGAATCATGTCCTCGTCGTGCTCAACCACGATCACACTATTGCCCAAGTCACGCAAGTGATGCAGAGTGGCGATCAGGCGATCGTTGTCGCGTTGATGAAGTCCGATCGAAGGTTCGTCCAAGACATACATCACGCCGGTGAGCCCCGAGCCAATCTGACTGGCGAGCCGAATGCGCTGGGCCTCGCCCCCTGAAATCGTATCTGCACTGCGATCAAGCGATAAATAATTTAAGCCGACGTTATTTAAAAAGCTTAAACGCGCTTCGATTTCGCGCACGATGCGTTGGGCGATTTCTTGTCGAGCGCCGGTTAAGCGTAAGTCTTGAAACCACTTTAGACATTGCGAAAGCGGTTGAGCCTCAACCTCATAAATCGCGAGGCCTTGCTCTTGCCATTGTTGCGCTTCGGGCGTGCCCAAGAGCTGCTTTGGCGGCGCAATGATTTCAGACCCAATGCGCACGTGACGCGCTTCGGCACGCAAGCGTGAACCTTGGCAATCGGGGCAGATTTGTACGGCGCGATATTTGCCAAGCTCTTCGCGAACCGCGGCTGAGTCGGTTTCTTTCCAGCGACGTTCAAGGTTTGGGATCACGCCTTCAAAGGGGTGGCGTTTGACGCTGCTGCGACCTTTTTCATTCAAATAAAAAAATGGCAGCTCAACCTCACCCGAGCCACGCAGCACAATCTGCCGGATTTCTTCAGGCAGTGTTTCCCAACTTGTTTCAATATCGAACTCGTAATGGGTGGCCAGGCTTGAAAGCATTGAAAAGGTAAAGGCATTGCGTTTGTCCCAACCGCGAATCGCCCCCGAGCCTAAACTCAGTTCAGGAAACGCCACCACGCGCTTTGGATCAAAAAACCCCACATGGCCAAGGCCATCGCAGCCACTACAGGCGCCGACCGGGTTATTAAAACTAAACAAACGTGGCTCAAGTTCGGGCAAGCTGTGGCTGCACACGGGGCAGGCATAGCGACTTGAAAACAAGTGCTCTTCGTTGGTGTCCATGTCGAGTGCAACGACCCGCCCCTGCGCAAGTGTCAGGGCCGTTTCAAAGCTTTCGGCCAGGCGTTGCTTGCTTTCAGGTTTGATACGTAAGCGATCAATCACCACATCAATGTTGTGTTTTTCGTTTTTATTGAGTTCGGGCATGCTGTCCAAGTCAACCATCTCGCCATCGACGCGTACCCGTACAAAGCCTTGCGCTTGCAAACTGGCGCACTCGTCTTCAAAGCTGCCTTTTCGGGTGCGCACCATCGGCGCCAAAATCGCTAGGCGCCGTTCGGCGGGCCAGGCCAGCACGCTGTCAACCATTTGACTGACGTTTTGGGCCGCCAGTGGCAGGCCGTGCGAGGGGCAATAGGGGGTACCCACGCGGGCGTAGAGCAGGCGCAGGTAGTCATGGATTTCAGTAATGGTGCCCACGGTTGAGCGCGGATTGTGGCCTGCCGCCTTTTGTTCAATCGAAATCGCGGGCGATAAGCCTTCAATCAGGTCGACGTCGGGTTTATCCATTAATTGCAAAAACTGACGGGCGTAGGCAGACAAACTTTCAACATAGCGCCGCTGCCCTTCGGCATACAGCGTGTCAAAGGCCAGCGAAGATTTGCCCGAACCCGAGAGCCCTGTGACCACCACCAGTTTGTGGCGAGGCAGGTCAAGCGACACGTTTTTGAGGTTATGAGTGCGAGCACCCCGCATACGAATTTCTTCCATGTGGCCTGTGTTGTGTTGTGTATTTCAGTTGCCGCTGCGTTTGCGCAAGGCAACTTGGTACTATAACGCCCTGACGTGACTATCGCGTACCCGCTCACCACTTTGAAGCAAGAGTTTGATGTCTGCCACCCCGTCGTTGTCCTTAACCCCTACCGAGCGTCGCGCCAGTTTTGCGCTTGCGGGTCTGTTTGCAGCACGGATGCTTGGGTTGTTTTTGCTCTTGCCGGTGTTTTCGGTGGCCGCACTTGGGATTCCCGGTGGGGATGATCCGGCCCGGGTCGGTCTGGCCTTGGGCATGTATGGTCTGACCCAAGCCTGTATGCAAATCCCGTTTGGCCTGGCTTCAGATCGTTGGGGCCGGCGCCCCGTCGTCCTGGCAGGTTTATTTCTGTTTGTACTGGGCAGTGTGGTCTGCGCCCTGTCTCAGGACATTTTCTGGATCACGATCGGGCGGGCGATTCAAGGCTCAGGCGCGATTTCGGCAGCCGTCACCGCCTGGTTGGCCGATGCCACCCGACCCGAGGTACGCACCCGTGCGATGGCCATGGTGGGCGCCTCGATTGGCCTTTCTTTTGGTTTGGCATTGGTGCTGGCACCGCTGATTGTGGGGGTGGGTGGCTTACCCGGCTTGTTCTGGAGTATTGCTTTACTAGGGGTGGTGTGTCTGGCCGTTGCGCGCTTTGTCGTGCCTGTCGTGCCACGTCCGGCTAAGGTAGAAAAACCCGCTAAGCCAATGGAAGTGCTTACTCACATCGATTTATTGCGCCTGAATTTTGGCGTGTTTTGTTTGCACCTGATCCAGGTGGCGATGTTTGTGGTGGTACCGCCATTGTTTATTAAGCTGGGTGGGTTAAGTTCGGCCGAGCTCTGGAAAGTTTATTTACCGGTGATTTTTGGTTCGTTTATTTTTATGGTGCCTGCCATTTTTATCGCAGAAAAACACCGTGCCCATCGTGCAATGTTGCGGTTTGCTGTGCTGGGTTTAGTACTGGTTTGTGCGTTTTTGCCCTGGGCGAGCCGCGAGTTTTATTGGTTGGCCGCCGGGTTGACCGCTTTTTTTGTCATGTTTAACGTGCTCGAGGCCCTGCAACCGTCGTTAGTTTCGCGCGTGGCCCCGCCCGAATTGAAAGGTTTGGCGCTTGGTTTTTACAACACGGCCCAGGCCGCTGGTTTGTTTTTGGGCGGCGCCTTGGGCGGTACCTTGGTCGCGCGAGGCGGGTCAAGTGCCGTATTTTGGGCGGCCTGCGCTTTGTCGGCGCTTTGGCTATTTGTGACCTGGGGCCTGAAGCCTTTAACCGCCAAACACTAAAAACAAGCGTCCAAAGGCTTAATCCGCCTTGATGCCTGAGGCCTCTACCACCTTGGCCCAGCGGTCCAGATCCTGAGTTAAAAACGCTCTAAATTCTGCTGGCGAGGTGCCGCTTGGTGTGGCGCCCAGGTCTTTCATACGTTTAACAACCTCGGGTTGTTTAAGGGCCAGCGTCATTGCGGCATTCAGTTTGTTGACGATGACTTCTGGCGTGCCTGCAGGTGCCAGCAGGCCGACCCAGGGTGCGGTTTGTTCAAAATCTTTGTAGCCTGACGCATCCATCGTGGGCACACCTGGAAACTCGGGCATGGGCTGGCTGGTCCCAACGGCCAGGATTTTTAGGCGCTTGTCCGCCACCATGTTGGCAATGCCAATCATGGGATAAAACATAAAGGACACGCGACCTGCCATCACTTCGGTTAAGGCAGGGGCATTACCACGAAACGGCACATGCAACATTTTCACGCCTGCAACAGTTGCGGTTAACGCGCCGGCCAAGTGGGCTGAGCCGCCATTACCGGCCGAGCCGTAGCTGATGCTGTCAGGCGTTTTTTTGGCGGCAGCCACCAGGTCTGCCACGCTGTTGTAGGGCGAATCTGGTGCCGTGACCACCACTAACGGCAACACCGCGCCCAAAGAAATCGGTGCAAAATTATTCAGTGGATCGTATTCGGCCTTTTCTTTGAGCAGCACGCGATTGACGTTATGCGAGAGCGACGCAAACAAAAGCGTGTAACCATCGGGATTGGCTTTTGCGACCTCTTTGGTGGCAATTAATGAATTCGCACCGGTGCGGTTTTCAACCACCATCGATTGCCCCAGGGTGCCGCTCATGTGTTGAGACACAATCCGACCAATGACATCTGCGGGCCCGCCTGCTGCAAAGCCAATCAAGACTTTAATCGTTTGATTGGGGTAGGACGAGGTTTGCGCCGTCGCCCAGGTGCTAACAGCGCACAGCAGGCTGACCAAAAGAGCAGAAGCGGTTTTTTTCATGGAAATCCAATTAAGCCGCAAGCGGAAAATATCGATCCGCCATGACTTGGCAGCGTTTGATAAACCGATGTTCATCGGGGGCATAATCAGCCACCGCGTTGTGAATCGTTCCCATGTTGTCCCACATCAACACGTCACCGACGGTCCAGAGGTGACGATAGCGAAACTGGGGTTGCAACTGATGCTCAAACAAGAAGTTCAGAATCTCGTCGCTTTCTTTTTCGGGCAACTCGTTAATACGCATGGCATAGCCGGGGTTTGCGTACAAAATTTTGTTGCCTGTGATGGGGTGGGTTAAAAAGATTGGATGCGAGACAGGGGGCTTGGCTTTTAACTGTGCTTCAGTAAGCGGTGGGCGCGTGCAGCCAGGCTGCTTACGCATGTTTTCCCAAAACTTATTAAAGTCGTGCAGCACGGTCATGCCGTCAAGCTTGGTTTTCAAATCATTTGGCAACGCCTCGTAGGCCGCACGCATGTTTGAAAACTCAGTGTTGCCTAGCGGTTTACCATCGCGATGCGGGATTTCGATGCCATACAACACGTTCGTGAACGCAATCATTTTGCTGTACGACATATCGGTGTGCCAGTCTTGGCCGGCGTCGGCTAAACCCAGCGGTTTGCCGTCTACCTTTTTGTTGGACAAAATCATCACTTCAGGGATACCCGGCTCTTGATACATATTGGCGACGTTGACCTCAAGCGTGCCAAAGGTGCTGCTAAAGCGGCTGAGTTGTGCTGAGGTGAGCGTTTGTTTTGAAAACCACAACACACCATATTTGCCCAACAGGCCTTCAATGGTTTTATATTGTTCTTGAGACAATGGCTGCGAAAGGTCGATGTTGTCGACACGTGCGCCAAGGCCTTGTCCGCTAGGGGTCGCTTGAATCATAGGTCTGTCCGTTCGGTTGGGTACAAAATCCGTACAAATAATATACCCCGTCTGGGCGTGCGGGGTGCATTTGCGAGGCTGGATAGGGTCTGATGATGCGAGGGCGCAATTGCGGGCGGTTTTTAGGCTAAAACCTGCCGTAAACTGTCGCTTAGCGTAGTTTTGCGCCTAGCACTGGCAGGCCGCTTGGATAATCATAACGTTTGGTGCGAGCCCGTGAGGGTATCGTTGAATCAGTTTTTAAGGAGCTCGGCATGGCCTCGGTCAATAAAGTAATTTTGATGGGTAATCTTGGACGCGACCCCGAAGTGCGTTACAGCCCAGACGGCGCGGCCGTATGTAATGTGTCGATTGCAACCACAAGCAGCTGGAAAGACAAAACCTCGGGCGAGCGTCGCGAAGAAACCGAATGGCATCGCGTGGTGTTTTACAACCGCTTAGCCGAAATCGCGGGCGAATACCTCCGCAAAGGCCGTCCGGTTTATGTTGAAGGTCGCATTAAGACGCGTAAATGGCAAAACAAAGAAGGTGTCGATCAGTACACGACTGAAGTGGTTGCCGACAACATGCAATTGTTGGGTGGGCGCGATGGCGGTGAGGGTGGCGGTGCGCCAGGCGCTGAAGGTGGTTCAGGTGCGCCACGTCCTGCAGCACGGTCGCAAGCGGCCCAGCGCCCAGCGGCACCGGTGGCTGGCGGTGCGAATCTGGCCGATATGGATGACGACATTCCGTTTTGATAGGTCTCAAACGTGTTCAAGAAAAAAGCTGCGTGAGCAGCTTTTTTTTATGCTTGAACCCTGCGCGAGGTGTGATTTAACCCGCCCCAAGCAGCACCCGTCCCAGCGCCATTGAAGCACCCGCCTGTGCGGGCTCGATGACCGGAATCCCAAGTTGCTGCTCAAGCCAGCCGCGATGTTCGGCCATGCCGGCGCAGCCTAACACCACGACATTGGCCTGCTTTTCGTCGCGCAGCCGTGTACCAACGGCCAAGAGCCCCGCGCGTGTGCGGGCCGAGTCCGACAATTCAACGACTTGCATCCCCAGGGGTAGCTCACCGGCTACGCGGTCTAGAATCCCCATGGCACCAAAAGCCCGCAGGTGCCGCGCAATCGACTGCTGCAAAATTGCGATGACGCCCACCTTGTGGCCTCGCGTCATGGCCGTGAACATGGCGCTTTCCATCACCCCCAAGACGGGTTTTGAGGTGGCTTCGCGAATAGCGTGCAAACCGGGGTCACTAAAACAGGCAATCACATAGCCGGCGGCAGCATCACCATGCTCAGCATCGAGTTTGCGCACGAGCTTGACCAGGGGCAGCGTGACGTTTTCAACATCAAGTTGGCACTGAATGCCGGGCGGCCCCTCAGTGAGCGTCAGGCTGCGCAGTTTGGGCCCACCTTCTACGCGTAGTGAGGCCAAGCCCGCGTCAAACGCATCTGTGACGGCCTGCGTTGAATTGGGGTTGATGATGAAGATGGTGCGATCCATGGCAAGAGTCCTTTAGCGCATTCGGTCGGTGCAAATCAATTTAACAGATGTGCAAGGGTCGACTTGTTGCTATGCTTGGCTGATAGAAAATATTGAGGAGACATCATGGACTTAGGAATTCGTGGCCGTACGGCCATCGTTTGTGCGTCGAGCAAGGGCCTGGGCTTGGCCTGTGCGCAACAGTTAGCACGAGAGGGCGTCGATCTGGTGATGCTCGCGCGCGGTCAAGAGGCGCTTGAAGCGGCGGCGCAAAGCATTCGTGCTGAAACAGGGGTGAAGGTCACGACCATCGCGACAGACATCACCCTGCCTGAAGGGCGTGCGAAGGTGTTGGCCGTGTGCCCGGATCCAGATATTTTGATTACGAATGCAGGTGGCCCTAAGCCTGGTAATTTTCGTGAGTGGAGCCGTGAAGACTGGCTCGCAGCGGTGGATGCCAACATGATTACACCGATCGAATTGATTCGTGCGACTGTCGATAAAATGATTGCGCGCAAATTCGGTCGCATCGTCAATATCACCTCGATGTCGGTGAAACATCCGGTTGAGCACCTTGGTTTATCAAATGGTGCGCGCGCGGGCTTAACCGGCTTTATCGCAGGGTTGTCGCGTCAAACGGTTAAACATAATGTGACGATCAACAATTTGTTGCCGGGCCCGTTTGCGACCGATCGCTTGTTGCAAACCACTGAAAAGTTAGCACGCGATAGTGGCAAAAGTCTTGATGAATTTATGGCAATACGCCAAGCGGCGGTGCCTGCAGGCCGGTTTGGAACCCCTGCTGAGTTCGGTCAAGCCTGTGCCTTTTTATGTAGCGCAAGCGCTGGCTTTATGACGGGGCAAAACTTATTGCTCGACGGCGGCATTTATCCTGGAACGCTTTAAACAAAGCCATCAACATGACCAATCCCAAACCAGAATTTGATCTCACCATTCGTAACGGCCGGGTCTCCACGGACACCACGACGTTTTATGCCGACATCGGCGTGCGTGATGGTGTGATTGTGGCGATCGCAAAAGACTTGCCGAAAGGCAAGCGCGATATTGATGCAACAGGCCGCTGGGTGCTACCAGGTGGGATCGATAGTCACTGTCATGTTGAGCAGTTATCAGGCATGGGCATGATGTGTGCGGATGATTTTTATAGTGCAACGGTGTCGGCTGCCTTTGGTGGCACGACCACAATCATTCCGTTTGCCGCGCAGCATCGTGGCAATCAGATCCCCGAGGTGGTTGCGAGTTACGCCAAGCTTGCTGCAGAAAAAGCCGTGATCGATTACGGCATTCATTTGATCCTGGCCGACCCCACGGATGAGGCGTTGGCCACGCACTTGCCCGCAGTCATTCGTGAAGGCATTACGTCGTTCAAGATCTATATGACGTACGACCGGATGAAGCTTGACGATTATCAAATTCTGGATGTGCTTGAGGTGGCCGGGCGCGAAGGCGCGCTCGTGATGGTGCACGCTGAAAACAACGACATGATTCGCTGGATTGCGAAGCGCTTAGTTGAGCGCGGGCTGACGGCACCCAAGTACCACGCGGTGGCCCATACCCCGTTGGCTGAAACCGAAGCCACCAATCGCGCGGTTGCGTTGGCCACCTTGATGGATGTACCTCTGTTGATCGTGCATGTCTCGGGCCTTGAAGCGGTGCGCGTGATTCATTCAGCGCAAGCGCTTGGTGTGCCGATTCATGCCGAGACCTGTCCGCAGTATTTATTTTTAACCGCTGAGGATATTGATTTGCCCGGAACTGAAGGCGCCAAGTTTTGTTGCAGCCCACCACCGCGCGATCCTGAATCGCAAGAGGCGGTATGGCAAGGCTTGATCAACGGCACCTTGCAAATGTTTTCGTCAGATCACGCGCCCTATCGTTACGACACGAGCGGCAAATTACCTAAGGGTGAGGCCACGACATTTAAGGATATGGCCAACGGTGTGCCGGGGATTGAAGTGCGTTTGCCACTATTATTTTCGGAAGGTGTTCTGAAAGCGCGCATGAGTATCGAACGTTTTGTGGCGGTCACTGCTACCAACCATGCGATGACTTACGGGTTATATCCTCGCAAAGGGACGATTGCGGTCGGCAGTGACGCTGATCTGGCCATCTGGGATCCAGCAAAAAATGTGACGATCTCAACCAGCATGTTGCACGACAACGTGGGGTACACGCCGTACGAAGGTAAACAAATCACCGGCTGGCCTGAAGTGGTGATCAGCGCCGGGCGCGTCGTCGTTGAACACGGCACCTTACACGCCGAGCGCGGCAGTGGGCGCTTTATCAAGCGTGGCACCCCCGAACCAGTGTTGCGCCAACGCTTAAGCGGCAATCCCAATTCGATTATGCGGAAATACTTTAGTTAAGCTGCGCGCAATTTTTCGGCTAGGGCGTGCCCAAAATGCTGTTTACCGAGCCTTTAACCTGCCAAATTTAACGATAGGTGTTAAATCTGGCAGGATAAATGGCGGTTTTAGCTAAAAACGACGCTATCCATGGCCAGCATGCTGTATCTCACCTCACGGCTTAAATAGTGTGGGGTGGCGTTGCTACCTGCCGCGCCGACAGCAAAAAACAGGGGTAAAAAGTGGTCGTTGCTGGGGTGGGCGCGTTTGGCGCTCGGGGCTTGGTTGGCGTAGTCGAGCAACGCTGCGGTGTCGTTTTTGGCTAGGGCGGTTTCCACCCAGCGGCTAAACGCCTCGACATAGGGATCAGGCTGTCGGTCGCCACCAAAAAATTCTGCCAAATTGTGGGTCATGCTGCCCGAGCCGATCAGCAAAATCCCTTGTTCGCGCAAAATCTGCAGCGCTTGACCGAGCTTTAAGACCTGTTCGGGGCCCCAGCCGTTGGGCAACGAGACCTGCACTACGGGGAGGTCAGCCTCGGGAAACAAATGCATGAGTGGTACCCAAACGCCATGATCAAGCGGGCGGTCCGGGTCTTGAAGAGGAGTCAAACCTGCCTCGGCGAGCAGCGCCTGGATACGATCCGATAGTTCAATATCCCCAGGGGCCGGGTATTGCAGCTCATAGAGCGCGGGGGGAAACCCACCAAAGTCGTGATACGTCTTGGGCTTAGGGTTACGCATGACCGTTAAGCGCTCAGTCATCCAGTGAGGAGACAGGATCACAATGCCTTTAAGCGGGTGCGCAGCCTGCAATTTTTTGCCATAGGCGGTTAACGCGGGACCTGAGGTGCCAGGCGAAACCGCAAATAGCGGTGCACCGTGCGAGATAAACAACACGGGAGCTAAAACGGGCTTGGTCGACGGTGTGGTCATCGCTAGGGGCTTTGTCATGTTTATTAAATGAGGGCCACTGCTTAAATTACAAGCTTGGGTAAAAGAGGCTACCATTTTGCATCGTTCACAATTTCAGGTGCTTTTATGTCCAGCTCAGATGACAAGAAGAATAGTCACTCGATCAACCCTGCCGCCAGCGAAGACGGAATATCAAAGGGTTTGGCTAATTACGGCGATCGCGGATTTTCATTGTTTTTGCGTAAAGCCTTTATCAAGGGGGCTGGGTATACCGATACGGCGCTTGAGCGTCCGGTGATTGGTATCACCAACACCGGTAGCGCCTACAACCCTTGCCACGGTAATGCACCTCAGTTAATTGAAGCGGTGAAGCGTGGCGTGATGCTGGCCGGTGGTTTGCCGATGGATTTTCCGACCATCTCGATCCACGAAAGTTTTTCGCAGCCCAACAGTATGTTTCTGCGCAACCTGATGTCGATGGACACCGAAGAGTTGTTGCGTGCGCAACCGATGGATGCGGTGGTGCTGATTGGCGGGTGCGACAAAACGGTGCCCGCGCAATTGATGGGCGCGGCCTCGGCAGGGTTGCCTGCGGTGCAGTTGATTACGGGTTCGATGTTGACGGGCTCGCATCGCAGCGAGCGCGTGGGTGCCTGTACAGATTGCCGTCGCTATTGGGGCAAGTTTCGCGCCGAAGAAATCGATGCCGAAGAGATCGCCGACGTCAATAAACAACTAGTGGCGAGCGTGGGCACGTGTTCGGTGATGGGTACGGCCAGCACCATGGCCTGTATTGCCGAGGCACTAGGGATGACCGTGCCCGGCGGCGCCTCGCCACCGGCAGTCACTGCAGATCGCATGCGCATCGCTGAGCAAAGCGGCACGTTGGCCGTTGAGATTGCACGCAAGCGTTTAACGATTGACAAAGTGTTGACTGAAAAAGCCTTTGAAAACGCGATGCGTGTATTGCTGGCGATTGGTGGGTCAACCAATGCGATCATTCACTTAACCGCCATCGCAGGCCGCATGGGCCTTGAAATGGATCTCAAAGCCCTTGATCGTATGGGCCGCGAAACCCCAGTGTTGCTCGATTTAAAACCTTCGGGTCAGCACTACATGGAAGACTTCCATCACGCGGGCGGCATGGCGACCTTGTTGCGCGAACTCAAGCCCTTGTTACATTTGGATGCGTTGACCGTCACGGGCCGTACGCTGGGCGAAGAGATTGAGGCCGCAGGCCCGGGCTTTAAGCAAGATGTGGTCAAGACTGCAAAAAACCCGATTTATCCGCAAGGCGGTATCGCCGTGCTGCAAGGCAACCTAGCCCCAGGCGGCGCGATCATCAAGCAATCAGCAGCCAACCCTAAGTTGATGGAGCACGAAGGCCGTGCGGTTGTGTTTGAAAACCTTGAAGACATGGCCAATCGTATTGACTTGCCTGATTTAGATGTGACTGTCGACGATATTTTGGTGCTCAAACATATCGGCCCCAAAGGTGCGGCAATGCCTGAAGCGGGCTACATGCCCATCCCTAAAAAATTGGCCGTTGCCGGTTGCAAAGACATTGTGCGGATTTCAGATGGTCGTATGAGCGGCACAGCCTTCGGCACCATCGTGTTGCACGTGACACCTGAATCTGCGATTGGTGGGCCCTTGGCCTATGTGCAAAACGGTGATCGCATTCGCTTAAGCGTTGAAAATCGTGAGCTGTCACTTTTGGTCAGCGACGCCGAGCTTTCACGGCGCCAAGCTGAAAAACCTGCAGTCGTGCCCACGGCGCAACGCGGCTATCGCAAACTATTTTTG
>CALQNE010000059.1 GCA_943331855.1 Bordetella parapertussis | reverse complement strand
TTTCCGAATCGCATGTCGCGCGTGCTTGGTACGAAGCCGCGATCTAAACCGTTGGCCTGCTTAAGCAACGGCATGAAACGACTGGTCTTTGCGATACCCGGTGATTTGACGACCTCGACAGGCGGTTATAGTTATGACCGCCGCATCATTGAAGGTTTGCTGGGTCTCGGTTGGCAGGTGCAGGTACTGGGCCTGGGTGAGGGCTTTCCGTATCCTGACGATGCGACAAGGCGAGCGGCCTGCGAACGTCTGCTTGCGCTTGACCTTGATGTGCCCTTGGTGATCGATGGGTTGGCCTTTGGTGTTTTGCCAGAAGTTGCAGCCCGGTTGCAGCAGCGCCATCCTTTGCTGGCCCTTGTGCATCATCCTTTGGCTTTTGAAACGGGCTTAAGCGCTGAACAGTCGGCAAGTTTTAAAGACTCAGAGCGTCGCGCGCTTGCGCACGCGACGCGTGTCATCGTAACCAGTCCCGCAACAGCGAACGATGTGACCAAACATTTTGCGGTACTACCTAATCTGATTGACAGCATTTTGCCCGGCACCGACCGTGTTGCAAGGGCTGTGGGTACAGCTGGAAAAGAGCCGCTGCAATTACTTTCGGTGGGCTCGGTGGTGACGCGCAAAGGTTGTGATGTGTTGTTGGCCTCGTTAGCCAACGTGACGGCGCTGCCTTGGCAACTCACGATCGCAGGCGACCTCACGCGCGACTCAGAAGCCGTCTCTCAGTTGCACCATGATCTTGAGCGCTTTCAGCTGTCAAGCCGAGTGCAGGTACTCGGCGCTGTGGATGCCGAACAACTTGAAGCGTGTTACGCGCGCGCAGATATTTTTGTACTGGCCTCGCGCTTTGAAGGCTATGGGATGGCCTATGCCGAGGCCCTTGCGCACGGTTTGCCTGTGATCGGCACGAATGCAGGTGCGATCCCCAATACAGTGCCGGACAC
Organism: Bordetella parapertussis; assembly: GCA_943331855.1. Classification (GTDB taxonomy): domain Bacteria; phylum Pseudomonadota; class Gammaproteobacteria; order Burkholderiales; family Burkholderiaceae_B; genus Zwartia; species Zwartia parapertussis_H. The sequence goes on along the minus strand of CALQNE010000059.1, from coordinate 13,257 downwards.
CGCTGGCTTATTGGCCGAGCCTGGCGATGTTGAAAGCTTGACTCGGGCACTGAGTCAGTTGCTACAAGATACCGATTTGCGTCAGCGTCTGTCGCAAGGAGCCTATTTAGCCGCAGAGCAACAGCCGTCATGGACCGAATCGGCAAGCCTGTTTTCGTCAGTGATTAAGCGCGCGATAGCTGAACACGAAAAGTTCAAACAAGCTTAAGCCGTTGTTGCGACAGATCGCAATCGAACACGACCTCGTCTTCAAGCGGATGCACCTGCATTTTTATTCTGACAGCTTGGTCCATCTGTTGAATAGCGGGTAAGACAAATCCTGGCCGGCCCGAGCCCATGATGATGGGTGCCACGATCACATGCAGGCGATCGAGGCAGCCCGCATGCATAAAACGTGAAACCGTATCGGCACCGCCTTCTATCAAGATCCGTTTTAAACCGACACCCGCGAGTGCTTTGAGAATATTTACGGGATCTAGTTTGCCGTTGTTGCTTGGAATTGAAAGCACTTCAACGCCGGAAGGGGTGTTTGCCTTGACCTGATCGGCTACGACCACGATGCGGCGGGTGCCGTCGTCTGCCCAAACCAGGGCATCGCGTTGGAGTCGCGACTGGGGGTCAATCACAACGCGGGCGGGGTGTCTGCCTGTGACGAGCCTGACAGTCAGTTGGGGGTTGTCTGCGATTGCGGTACCGACCCCCACGACGACAGCGTCGACCACTGCACGCAAACGATGCAAATGCGCCAATCCCGCTGGGCCGTTGATGTATTTTGAGTGGCCTGTGACGGTTGCGATGCGGCCATCTAGGGTTTGGCCGAGCTGGCCAACGACCAGCATTGAATCGCTTGACCCCACTCTTAATGGGTTAAATAAAGCCGCCCACTGCGGTGGAAGCGGGGTTGCCTGTTGGGCAAAGGTCTCAAGTAGACGGGCCCACGACGTAGCTTGCTCGGTTGAGTTCATTAGAAGATCTTGAAGCGAGTTAAAAAATAAGATTTATTTAGCGTTTCGAGCTGAGCTAAAAAAGTTGTTACAAACTAAGTGTATTCCCCAATATAGCTAAACGATGGTGGCATAATAGCAAGCAACTCAATCGTTCAGTTAAATGTCAGCTCGGGCTGAAATTTTAAAGAACTTGTCACAATTGTAAAAAATGAACGCCAGACTCCCCGTGTCCAAGACAGACCCTTTGATTGAAGTTGATCGCGTCATCTCCGAATTGCGGCGCGGAGCGAGTGTGCGGGTGCACCTCGGTGAGGCAAGTGTGTTGATGTTAGCGGCCGAGGCCGTTAATGCCTCGAGCTTAAATACGCTGGCCTCTGAAGCGTGCGCACCGATCGCGTTGGTCATGACGGGTACCCGTGCCAATGTGCTGGGCCTTGATAAAGGCGATCATCAAGCGTGTTTGGTTTCAGCGGCTGGGGGTTTAACTAAAGCGGTCATTGATTATTTGGCTAACCCATTATCCGCACTTGAAGTCCCTCCTGATTTGACCTCACTCACGCTCGAGCCGGCGGGGCATCTTGAGCAGGCGTGTGTAACGTTGGCCAAACTTTCGCGTTTGTTGCCTGCCGCGATTGTGGCGCAAGCTGAGGTAGCCACTGATGCCCTGGATGTTCAGGTCTCTGCGATTGAGGCCTATATGGATATCGCCGCTGATTCTTTAAGTGTGGTGAGCGAAGCCCGCGTCCCACTCGAAACTGCCGAGCATGCGCGTGTTGTTGCGTTCAGGCCGCGCGATGGTGGCATTGAACATTTAGCCATTGTCGTGGGCGAGCTCGATCCTGCAGTGCCTGCGCTGATTCGTCTGCATTCAGAATGTTTTACGGGAGACTTGATGGGCTCACTGCGTTGCGATTGTGGCAACCAGCTGCGCGGTGCGATTCGTACAATGGATGAGTCAGGCAGTGGCATTTTGCTTTATCTGGCACAAGAAGGCCGCGGGATTGGTTTGGTGAATAAGCTGCGCGCCTATCAGTTGCAAGACGCTGGTTTTGATACGGTTGATGCCAACTTGCAGCTCGGGTTTGATTCAGACGAGCGTAACTATCTGCCTGCTGCACAAATGCTTCGTTTACTGGGTGTGACAAGCGTTCGCTTAATGACAAACAACCCTGCTAAAGTTTCAGCCTTGGCGCAACACGGGATCGAAGTGGTCGAACGTGTGCCACATATTTTCCCGTCAAATGAGCATAACCATGGCTACCTTCGTACCAAAGCTGCGAAAAGTGGTCACATGCTTTAAGGCGTACTCGCGATGAGTCGCGTGCGGCTCTCGCATCTTTCAGCAGGTTTTATCTCAGTACTCGTGGGCTACACCAGCTCTGCAGCGATCGTGCTGCAGGCCGCCTATGCAGCCGGCGCGACGCCCGCTGAAATCTCTTCATGGTTATGGGCGCTCGGTATCGGGATGGGCTTAACCTGTATTGGTCTGTCACTTTATTTTCGCGAGCCAATCTTGACGGCCTGGTCGACGCCAGGTGCCGCACTCTTAATAACGGGTCTCGCGGGCTTGTCAATGTCAGAAGCCATTGGCATCTTTTTATTCAATTCTTTGCTCATCACAATCGCTGGGTTCTCGGGTCTGTTCGAGCGCCTGATGGGCTATGTGCCCAAGACGCTTGCTGCTGCAATGTTGGCCGGGGTGCTGTTGCGTTTTGGGATGGATGTGTTTGTTGTGTTGCCTCAGCAGGCTGGGTTGGTTGGCGCGATGCTTGTGGGGTTCTTGGTGTTGCGCCGTTTGTTGCCCTTGTATGCGGTACCAATGACCTTATTGATCGGCCTTGGTATGTCGGCAGCCTTAGGCCTATTCCAGGCGCAGCACCTACAAATTAGCTTTGCTCAGCCACTTTGGATGACGCCGACCTTTTCGGCTACGACGATGATTGGTGTGGGGATCCCGTTGTTTATCGTTTCAATGGCATCCCAAAATGTGCCTGGCTTAGCCGTCTTGCGCGCCAATGGTTACACCACCCCAGCTTCGCCGCTGATCGGTTTTACAGGTCTTGCGGGTTTGATTCTTGCACCGTTTGGCGGCTTTTCATTTAATCTCGCGGCCATTACGGCAGCGATGTGCATGAGCCAAGATGCAGATCCGAATCCAAAAAATCGTTACCTGGCTGCAGTCTGTGCGGGATGTTTCTATGTGGTGATCGGGATCTTTGGCGCGACGGTGGTGAGCTTGTTTGCAGCTTTTCCGCAAGCACTGATTGTGACGATTGCCGGCTTGGCGTTATTGGGCACGATTGGTAATGGTTTAGCCAATGCCTTGAAAGAAGACAAAGAGCGTGATGCCGCAGTCATCACATTTTTAGTGACGGCTTCAGGGCTTTCTTTGTTTGGAATCAACAGTGCTTTTTGGGGATTAGTGCTGGGCATGATGACCGCGGCGTTGAATCACCGCAAGTCATCGTGAACCAAGCAACCTAAACTGCTGCGCCTGTGGTGTCCAGTGCCGTGCCCGAGTCATAGATAGGCGGATGCGTCACAATCGATTTGAGTTCTGGGTGTTCAATCTGCAAGGCTTTGAGGTCAGGCTTAGGGCGACATAAGGTATGGTCACCTTTGAACGCCTGTTCGATGGCGTGCGCGGCCGCTAAGACTTGATCATCACCGAATAAGCGCCCAGACATTTGCAGCCCAAAGGGCATACCATGTTCGTCAGTGCCGCAGGGCAAGGCGATAGTTGGATTGGTGGCAAGCGTCACCACGTAGGTTAAGCCTAACCAGTGGTAATAGTTGCGCATCGTTTGGCCATCAACCTGCGCTGCGTAGAGTTCAGTCCAGGGAAACGCAGTGACAGGTACGACCGGAGACAAAATCAAATCATATTTTTCAGTGGCAGCAGCAAACTGCCGCGTGATTTTGGTTTGTTCGAGATGGGCCCAGGCGCGGTCTGCCAGCGTGATGGAGGACGCGATCTCCATGTTTGCACGAATATTCGGGCCGAGTGTTTCGGGTTTCGTGCGATAGGTTTCTGCGAAAGACGATACGAAATTTTCAGCACGCAAAATATCAAACGCGCGATCAGGGTCGCCTAATTTGAATGCAATCGGTTCACACTTTGCCACTAATTTAGAAAGTGCCTCGATGCGTTTGCGAAACGTTCTGCGAATTTCTTGATCGACAATACATACGCCAAAGTCTTCGGTATAACCAATCCGCAATTTTGATAAATCAAATTGTTTGAGTGGCCAAAATTTTGTTGGATCGTTGGGAAATACAAGTGGATCCATTGCATCAGGTCCGACGCTTGCTGAATATAACAATGCCGTATCGGCAACGTCGCGCCCCATTGGGCCCAGTACTGAAATCACCGACCAGCCAAGTGCACGCGCATTGTTGCCAATCATGCCGGGCGAAGGGCGCATGCCAACCACGCCGCATAAGGCAGCGGGGATGCGTAAGGAGCCGCCCGTATCTGAGCCTGTGCAGATCGGCAAGAGGTCGGTTGCAAGTGCTGCAGCAGAGCCACCCGACGAGCCCCCAGCGTTTAAGCTTGGATTAAAGGGATTGCCCGTTGCGCCCCAAACTGCGTTGCGCGTATTTGCGCCAGCGCCCATGTCAGGCGTGTTGGTTTTTGCAGTGACGATTGCGCCAGCCGCACGCAGGCGGGTGATTAAGCTGGCATCTTGAGTCGGTACATTACCGCGAAAGCCAACATTGCCGTAGGTGGTGAGCAAGCCTTCGGTTGCCTGCAAATCTTTGACGCCTAGGGGCAGTCCGTGCAGGGGGCCCAGTGTTTCGCCTCGCATGACGCTTGTTTCGGCTTGTTTGGCTGCAACGCGTGCACGCTCAAAATCGGTGGCGCAGATTGCGTTAATCGCAGGGTTTAGGGCCTCAATGCGTGCAATGCAGGCATCCATCAATTCAACGGGTGAGATCTGACGCGCACCAATCATGCGGCGCAGTTCGACTGCAGAAAGTTCGGGAAGACTCATGGGTTCTGATGATCTCAAGTGGTATCGAAAGTGGTTATCTTATGTGGCGATCAGTTCGCTCAAGCTAAAAGGGTAGTGCTTTCAGCTTAATTAGACAATAGAAGAGGCATTTTTCGTTGCAGCTATACTTAAGCGGAATGCTCTCTTCACGACCGCCTCTCGCTGGAACACGAAATGATCGCATTAATTGAAGGGTATCGCGCAGGCTTATACGTTCGCCAGCAGTGGCTGCCCAACATTATTGCGGGCCTCGTGGTTGGGATCGTTGCGCTGCCACTGTCGATGGCGTTTGCCATTGCCTCAGGTGCGCGCCCCGAGCAAGGCATCTACACCGCTATTATTGGTGGCGGGTTAGTGACCTTGCTAGGTGGATCCCGCTTGCAAATTGCGGGCCCCACCGGTGCGTTCATTGTGATCTTAGCTGGGATCACGGCAAAATATGGCATGGCAGGTCTGCAAGTCGCTACCCTCATGGCGGGCGTCATGTTGCTAGTGATGGGCTTGACCAAAATGGGCGGAGTAATCAAGTTTATTCCGACGCCCGTCATCGTTGGATTTACAACCGGAATTGGTGTCATTATTTTTGTGGGTCAGTGGTCTGACTTTTTAGGCTTGCCTAAAGTCAACGCTGAGCATTTTCACGAAAAACTATGGGCGCAAATATTGTTGATCCCACAGTTTCATTTGGCGACGCTTCTGATCGCGCTACTCAGTTTGTTCATCGTCATCTTTTCTCCAAAAGTGACAGCGCTAAAAAAAATTCCAGGCCCCTTGATTGCAATGATTATTGCGACGTTGTTGCAATCGACGTTTCACTTTCAAGGGGTGGCAACAATTGGGACAGCGTTTGGTGGGGTACCTCAAGGTTTACCTTCGTTTGCCTTGCCCGATCTAAGCGTCTCACAAGTATTGTCGTTGATTGGGCCAGCTTTTACGATCGCCATGCTGGGTGCGATTGAATCGCTGCTGTCAGCTGTTGTAGCGGATGGGATGGCGGGTACCAAACATGACTCGAACCAAGAGCTGGTGGGCCAGGGCATTGCCAATATGGTGGCACCGCTATTTGGTGGATTTGCAGCGACAGGTGCGATCGCCCGCACCGCGACGAATATTCGTAACGGTGGGACGAGCCCGCTTGCCGGTGTTGTGCATGCCATCACCCTGATCGCTGTGCTGCTGGTTTTAGCACCGCTCGCGTCGAGCATTCCCTTGGCAGCCTTGGCAGCAATTTTGTTCGTTGTGGCTTGGAATATGAGTGAGCTTCATCGCTTTACACGGCTGCTCACGCGTGCACCGTTTGCTGATCGCACTATTTTAGTCGTGACGTTTTTTCTGACAGTATTTGTAGATCTAGTCGTGGCCGTCAACGTTGGGGTGATTCTTGCGATACTTCATTTTTTACGACGCATGGCGGCAGCAGTTGAACTGCGTCAGGTTGATGACCGATCACTGCAGGTCGAACTGGCCGAGCAGGGCATCACTGCCTTACCCAAAGAGCTGTTGATCTATGAAATTAATGGGCCCATGTTTTTCGGTGCAGTCGATAATTTTGAACGTGTGTTACACGACACAGCGACTGACCCGAAGGTGCTAGTGATACGACTTCATCGCGTGCCATTTATTGATGCCACAGGGTTGCAGTGTCTTGAAGATGCGGTCACAGTGTTACACAAACGAGGCGTACGAGTGCTGCTTTGTGAGGCCAATGCCAAAGTGCTAGAAAAGCTGCGCAAAGCGGGTTCTTTAGATGCCCTTGAGGCGGGCGAGTATTGTGCAACGCTCGCACAGGCCTTGAAGACAGCGATTGAAATACGCTAGTCTTCTCAATTGCCGCAAATTGCGTAAGAGTCCATTCATCGCTAAGATTGATCGCAAGACTCAATCAATTTGAAGAGCAAAAAATGACACAAACATCACAATTAGATCCCAAGTCGATTAAATGTATAGGCTTTATTGGCGTGGGAGTAATGGGCGAACCCATGTGCCGTCATCTTGCGACTAAAAGTAAGCTGAAGGTTTTAGCCTTTGATTTAGACGAGCCGCCGTTAAAACGACTTGCTGAATTTGGGATTCAGTCAGCAACAATGGCAGAAATTTCGAAACAAGCAGATCTGATTTGTCTATCCTTACCCTCGGGTGAAATTGTTTCAAAAGTGGTGTACGCACCTGGTGGTTTGCTTGAGGCGGGTCGTTCAGGTCAGATCGTAGTCGACTTGAGCACGTCACCTTTTGATACGACGCAAAAAATTGCGGCCGCCTTTGCTGCCAAAGGGATGCACTTTGCCGATGCGCCGGTTATGCGTACGCGTGCGGCGGCCGAGGCAGGCACACTTGCCGTACCCGTTGGGGCAAGCCCTGAGCTGTACGCGTTACTCGAGCCTTTTATTCAAATGTTCGCTACAGATGTGCGCCATGCTGGCAAGGCAGGTTCGGGTCAGGTCGTTAAAATTTTAAATAATATGGTGGTGTACGAAACCGTATTGGCCTTGTCTGAGGCACGCGCCATCGGCGCTCGCGCTGGGGTCGATCCTGAAACACTCTTTGCAGCCCTGTCCGCAGGCTCGGCAGATAGTTTTGCACTGCGCAATCAAGGCTTAAAGGCGATCGTCCCCCAAGAGTTTCCAGAGCGTGCCTTTCCGGTCACTTACGCTCGCAAAGACTTGTCCTACGCTGTAGCGCTCGCCGAACAGGTGGGCGTCAATGCAACAGGCGCTAAAAATTTGGTTGCTTGTTTTGACCAGGCTATTGCGGCTGGGCATGGCGCCAAATATGCACCTGCCATTAGTCTGTTATTCGAACAGGGTAAACTCGATTGACAGCAGGTCAGCCACGACCTATAAACAAACCCTAAGATGCTTCTCTTGAAAGAAGCACGGTTAAAAATAACAGGATGAGACATGGCTGGTAGTGTCCCTGCGACTGGTGCGCAGCTATTTAAGCGTTTTGCCCAAGCGGCAGCGACCTTTTCAAAGCCTCGTGCCGTACGCACTGACATGCTGCTGCAATTTGACGAACTTGCAGTACTGGTTCGAATTCGTGAGGGTCGAGTAACCGAGATTCTTGAGCGCGGTGTCGCGCTGCAGTCTTGGGATTTTGCGGTCAAAGGTACTGCCGAAGCCTGGAGCAAGTTCTGGCTTGCGACACCGCCTGCAGGCTGGCACGATTTGCTGGCCTTGAACAAGCGCCAGGCCTTTGTTATTGAAGGTAATCTGCATCCGCTAATGGCACATTTGCAATTTATTAAAGACTTGCTTGCTTCGCCGCGCGAGGTGGCCGCATGAGCGTCAAACTCGAACCGATCGTTGGACGTTACACCACGTTTGTAATACAGGGTAAAGCGTGCCGGGTCTACTTTGAAGAAGCGGGTAGCGGGATCCCGCTCGTTTGCCTGCATACCGCCGGTGCTGATAACCGCCAATATCGCCATATGATGAATGACGCCGAGATCACATCTCGCTATCGCGTGATCGCGTTTGATATGCCGTGGCACGGCAAGTCATACCCCCCTGAGGGCTGGCAGGATACTGAATACAAGTTGTCGACGGCGCTTTATGTCGAAACGGTGATGGCTTTTTGCGCCGCACTCGAGCTCGAGCGGCCTGTGGTCATTGGTTGCTCAATTGGCGGGCGAATCGTTTTGCAACTTGCGCATCTACATTCTGATAAGTTTCGTGCGTTGATTGGCGTTGAAGCTGCCGATCATCAACAGCCATGGTATGACACGTCATGGTTACATCGGGGCGATGTGCATGGTGGTGAAGTGTGTGCAGCGCTAGTGTCTGGGTTGGTCGCACCACAATCACCTGCGATCCATCGCCATGAAACCCTTTGGCAATATATGCAAGGTGGCCCAGGCATCTTCAAAGGTGACTTGTATTTTTATCGGGTTGATAGCGATCTGCGCGGCAAACTTACGGGGATTCGTACAGAGTTATGCCCATTATTTCTACTGACCGGTGAATACGATTTTTCGTGTACGCCCGAAGATACCCTTCGTACTGCCGAGTCAATACCGGGCTCTAAGGTGACCGTCATGCGAGAAGTCGGACATTTTCCAATGAGTGAAAATCCTGCGCAGTTTCGGCAATACCTATTGCCGGTCTTAAATCAGATTCATTCAAGTTAAGCCATTTAGTTTCGCCTTTGTAATTTCACAATGTAGGGGACAAGCATGAAAATTAAATATATCGCAGCTGCGTTAGCCTGTTTAGGTGCCGTCACAACATACACCGCATCTGCACAACAAGATGTTTTGAAAATTGGTGCATCAGTGACCTTGTCAGGCCCGGCTGCAGCCTGGGGCTTGGGGATGAAAAATGCAGCTGAGCTGGCTGCAGACGCTGTAAACGCTAAGGGTGGCCTTGAAGTCGCCGGAAAAAAATACAAAGTAGAAGTCGTGGCTTATGACGATAAGTACCAAACCAACGAAGCAGTCACGATTGCCAACCGCATGATCTTTGAAGACAAGATCCAATACATGATTGGTCCTGTAGGTTCAGCTTCAGTGTTGGCAATTCAGCCAATCACTGAAAAAAATAAGATGATTGTGATGACGCTCGGTTTTACGCCTAAGGCGCTTGGCCCTGAAAAGCCCTTCACTTTTCGTCCGCCTGTGACCACTGGTGAAGTGTCAGACCCACAAATCGCATGGATTGTTAAAACACTTGGCGTCAAAAAAGTTGGCGCTATTTTCCCAAATGATGAAACTGGGCAAGCCATTTCAAAAGATTTAGAAGTCGCGTACAAAAAAGCGGGTTCGGCCTTGGCTGCCAAAGAGTTTTTTGAACGCGATCGTGTCGACTTCGTACCTTTGTTGACGCGATTGATGGCGCGCGGGATTGACGCGATTGAGTTGGATGGGAATTCACCGGATACCTCAGGCTTGATTGTCAAACAAGCGCGTGAGATGGGCTTCAAAGGAAAGATTGTTCGCACCGGTGGGCCTGCAACGCGTGAAATCGTGAACGTCGCGGGCAAAACTGCGACAGAAGGGATGTTTGTGCATACGCCCATTGATCCTGCTCAGCCCTCGATTAAAGCTTACGCTGATTTGTATGCTGCAAAGTACAAGTCTGCGATGAATGGTTTTAGTCCAGCCTTTTACGATGCAACGAATCTGCTGTTTGAGGCAATGCGTCGCGCCGGTACTGTCACTGATTCGACAAAAGTTCGTGATGCACTCGAAAAAATCAGCGGCTTTCCGGGCGCTTTGGGAACCTTAGGCTGGACGGGCCAGGCCACGTATGGCATCAATCATCAATTGAATGCACCGTTCTTTGTGGCTGAAGTCAAAGATGGCGCTGAAGTGATTCGTGCACGCTGTACGGTGACCGGTTGCGAATAGCACGGGTCTATTTTTAAACATAAAAGTTGATTTTTCTATGACACGCTCGCTTTCAGATCCAGTCACCCTGTGCATGGCAGATTATGCGCTGGCACAAACGTGGACCAATCTTCCTGAGGCGGTGCGCGTGCACACCTTGAGAGCTTGGGTTAATTTTGTAGCCTGCGCCACCGGAGGCGCGACGATGCCCTCGGTGGATGCGGCGGTGACTGGGCTGCTATCGATGGGCGGTGGTGAGATACCGAACCTGGGTCGGCAAGAGCGCACATCGCTGATAGATGCAGCGCTATTAGGCAGTTTGGCGGCGTCTGCGCACACTTATGATGATACGCATCTGTCGACCATCACGCATCCAACCGGGCCCGTGGCTTCAGCAATCCTCGCGACCGCGTATCAACTGGGTACAGTCGATCGCCCCGTTAGTGGTGAACAGATGCTAAATGCCTTGGCGATTGGCCTTGAGCTTGAGTGCCGGGTCAGTTGCGCGATCAAGGCAGGTGGCGCCGATATGGGTTGGTACATGACTGGGCTGTCAGGGGCCATTGGCGCGTCGGCGGCAGTGGGTCGTTTATTGAATCTAAGTCACACACAAATGGTGTACGCGTTGGGCTTGGCCGCGAGCCAAGCCGGTGGCGTTCGGGCAGCGCATGGCAGTATGGCGATCACGTTTGCGCCTGGGTTGGGCGCCCGTGATGGTGTGGTCGCGGCGCATCTTGCAGCCGCCGATTACGCCTGTAACGCAAATACAATTGATGGACGTAATGGCTTGTTACAAGCATTGACGGGTGGACATGATGCCAGTCTGATCCGTACTGATCTGGGGGATCGGTACGAGTCCTTGAACAATGCTTTCAAACCCTACCCCTGCGGCATCGTGATTCATCCAGCCATTGACGCCTGTCTCCATCTGCAACGCACACACAATATCCGTCACCAAGATATTGAACGCATTGAACTCAAAGCCCACCCCGATGCGCTCACGCTTTGTTGGCGCAAGTTGCCCGATACGGTTTTAGAGGCACAGGTGAGTTTGTATCACTGGGTTGGCGCAAGTCTGGTGTTCGGTGCAGCCGGGATTGCGCAAGGCACACTAGAAAGTGTCTTAAATGCAGACTCTCGCAGATTGCAAGCGTGTACCGAGCCGATTGCCGACGCTGCAATTCAAGATACCCAGGCGATTGTCAAGATCCGGTTGCGAGATGGTCGCGAACTCGAACACTTTACGCGCGATGCCACAGGCAGCGTGACCAACCCGATGAATGATCAGCAGCTTTCAACAAAATTTATTGAACTGGTGATGCCCGTACTGGGTGAGCGACGTGCCCAGTCTTTGTTAACCAAATGTTTAGATATGGCGTCGGTGAATGGCGCCGCCGAGATCTTACAGTTGGGCGCTCGATAGTTTTTCGAGATCTGCTCAAGCACCACCCGACCGAATACCACTTAAGGAGCTAGTTTGGACTGGAGCGTATTGCTTGTGCAGGCAACGATGAATGGACTCATCATCGGCTTGTTGTACCTATTGATGGCGGTTGGCTTTACGCTGGTGTTTGGCGTGATGCGAATGGTGAATTTTGCGCACGGCGAGTTTTATATGCTGGGCGCAGTGACGGTATATTTTTTTACTGGCGTATTTCATCTGCCATTTCTCGTTTCAGTTGCGTTGACTTTTTTTGGTGCCATTGCCTTAGGCGCGCTGATGGAATGGTTGATTCTGCAGCCTTTTCGGCGCGACGAGCTGAACGGCATGATCGTCACGGTCGGCCTGGCGATGATTTTGCAAAATGTAGCGTTAATTATTGTTGGACCTGATCCACTTTCAATGCCAGCAGTGGCTGAAGGAACGCTACAGCTTGGCAGCATTGTGGTGCCGAACTCACGCGTGTATGTTGTGGGCTTTGCGCTAATCGTGTTGGCGCTACTCTATATCTTTTTGCGTTACTCGCGGCCTGGACGGGCCCTACGGGCCGTCGTTGAGGATTTTGAAATTGCGTCGATTCAAGGTATTCGAGCACGGATTTACTATCCTCTCGGTTTTGGTCTCGGTGTGGGCTTGGCCTCGATTGCTGGTGCGTTGATGGCGCCAATTTTTTCGGTGTCTCCTTTTGTGGGTGCAGCGCCGCTTCTAAAGGCGTTCATCGTCGTGGTGCTAGGCGGCTTGGGTAGTATCCCTGGCGCCGCGTTTGCAGGCTTGGTGCTGGGTTTGTGTGAAAGTTACGCAAGCTTGTTCTTTGATAGCAGCACAGCTGATATGTTTATTTTTGCGGCGGTCATGTCGATGCTCGTGCTGCGGCCCAAAGGCTTACTCGGCAGAGGAGAAGCCTGATATGACAACCTCACTGAGCAACGTGATCTCTCAAGAGCGTAAAAATTGGTTTTGGTTGGTCGTGTTGGCCGTGATTGCAATCTGGCCATGGTTTTCTGGCATCTTTGTGTTGCACCTGGCGATTCTCACTTGTCTGAATATTCTGATTGTGAATGGCTTATCAATCATTGGTCGTTGTGGTCAGCGCTCGTTTGGCCATGCTGCCTTTGCTGCGATTGGTGCCTATGGCTCGGTGTTACTCGCGACGCTTGCTAACTGGAACATTCTGCTATCGGGTTTGGCGGGGATGGTGTTATCGGCATTTGTGTCTTTCCTGTTGGGTTGGGTGATTTTGAGACTCAAAGGTGTCTATTTTGTTTTGGTGACCTTCTCCTTTGGTGAGCTCACTCGCTTGGCTTTGTTGGACTGGTCTGAATTGACCGGGGGCGCAAATGGCATCGCGAATATTGCGCCGGCAACAATCATGGGCTTTGTGTTTGATACACGGCCCAGATTCTATGGCTTGGCGTTGGCCGCGGCATTACTGTCGATCTGGTTAATGAAGAAGTTGTTTTCGTCTCATTTTGGGCATGCGATCGATGCCGTATCTGATAATCCAGCACTCGCTGAGTCAACCGGTTTGAGCGTACATAAAATTCAGCTGGT
>CALQNE010000058.1 GCA_943331855.1 Bordetella parapertussis | reverse complement strand
GTGCCTTGAGCGCCAGCTTTCTTTTCCCAGTCAGCTGCCATCGTTGCGCCGATCTTGTTGAACTCCGACAAGAACCCAGCAGAGGGTGGTGTCACAGTCATACCGTTATCAGCCAAGACCTTCTTCAACACCGCTTCTTTTTCTTCGCTGATTTTCCAGCCACGTGCCTGCGCCTCTGCAGCTACTTTCGTGACGGCCTCTTGCGTAGCTTTGTCTAACGCGTTGAAGGCTTTCAAGCTAACAATGACAGCATTTTTCGGAATCCAAGCCTGCATTTCATAAAAATACTTCATGCTCTCGTAGGTCTTAGTATCAACGCCCGTGGCGCTTGAGGACAGATAACTTTCAACCACGCCAGTGGCAAGTGCCTGACTGAGCTCGGCAGCCTGGATTGTGACTGGCACCATGTTCATCATCTCAGCAAGACGAGCCGTGATGGGCGAATAGGAGCGCCATTTCAGACCTTTCATCTCAGCGACTGCATTGATGGGCTTCTTGGTATAAATGCCTTGAGGCTGCCAAGGCACTGTGTACAAGATCTTCATGCCCTGCCCTTCAAGGTACTTATCGATGGCCGGACGCTGCACTGCCTCGAGCTTTGCAGCGTCGGCATAGCTACCCACAAGCGATGGCAGACCATCCATGCCAAAGAGTGGATTTTCGTTTTCGTAATTGACCAAGAGAATCTCGCCCAATTGTGCCTGACCACCCTGCACAGCACGCTTGATCTCTGGCGCCTTGAACAACGAGGCGTTGGCGTGAACCACAATCTTTAGTTTGCCTGCAGTTGCAGAATCGACTTGCTTTGCAAAATATTCGAGGTTTTCGGTATGGAAGTTACCGGGGGCATACGCTGAGGGCAAATCCCATTTGGTTTGGGCCTGAGCCAAGCTGGTCAAACCAACACAGGCCAAGGCGGCGGCCAAGCGAATTAGAGGTAAGCGGGACATGATGTCTCCTGGACAAAGGATAGAGGTGAAAAGGGCAACTTAGGGTGTGAAAACTCAACCCCTACCGAATGGCGCAGACCACGACTGCGGCGCTGCAACATAGCGGATGGCAAACATAGTAACGAAGAAGTAACATCAATGGTCAAAAGTGACCAAAAAAATTTAAAAATACCTTGGAGAGCAAGATTGAACGCACGCTACGAATTACTGCTGAAAGGAAACAGCCTGAGCTTTAAAGGCGGCTTTTTTGGGCTCTGCAATGTGGCCTTGCTTACGGCAGCAGATGGCACACGCATTCTGTTCGATACCGGCCACTATTGCGTACGCAAAGCGCTACTGGCCGCCCTCAACGAGCGCGGTCTTGCCCCAACGGATATCGACTTGGTATTTTTATCTCATTTGCATTTTGACCATTGCCAAAATCTCGACCTGTTCAAGGGTGTCAAAGTCTGCGTCAGCGAAACCGAGATCGCCTACGCACGTAATCCGCACCCCGATGATCTCTTCGTGCCTTGGAAGATTCATGAGTTACTCGCCGAATTCGACGTTAGGGTTTTGCCTAAGCGCGGTGAACTCGTTGCGGGTGTCGAACACTTTGAAGTCCCTGGCCACACGACCGGTTCTCAAGCGTTACGGTTTACGCAGGCCGACGGTCGTCGGGTCGTCTTAGCCGGCGATGCGGTCAAATATCCCAAAGAGGTGTTAGCCCAAATGAGCGACATGTGTTTTGCCTCAGCTGAAGAGTCAAAGCGCTCGATTGCCGAGATCTGCGAAGGCACTGACGTCATTGTGCCAGGGCATTTCCCTGAAATTTTCAGGCGCAACGGCGGCTGGATTTGGGATGAACCACCTACGATCGAATTGATTTTGCGCTAAATAACGCCGCACAGCTGAGTCACCGACAACATAAAACCTTGCAGGATGCCTAAGTGATGCAAACCTCCCTCGCAGGATCAGGATTTCCCTAGGTTTTGCTCAAAACGCCACCTATTTAGAAATAATTTGTACGTTTCTCATTTTTTTTAGGTATATTAAAACTTCGATGGGGAGTAGCTCCAGTTCTTTGTGATCCGGTTCGAATTTTTATCTCACAAAGGGCACGTCAAGTCGTCATTACGAAGCGAAAGCTTCCGGCTTGTCGGGCATATAACTGAACCATAACAAGCCGAGCAAGACCTTCGATCAGTGGCCTAACAGGGCCTGTGTTGTCAATCGCGTTTTGTTGATTTTTCAACTAACGAATTGTCATCGTATTTCCTGTTTAGGTTTTGATTGATTGTCTTTTTAAGGCTTGAACAATGGAACTCTTTTCCTCCACGTGGTGGTCAGCTCTGCTCGCCATTATTCTGATTGACCTTGTACTCGCGGGCGACAACGCAATTGTGATTGCGCTGGCTGCTCGTAAACTTCCTCCTGCTCTACAAAAGAAAGCCATCTGGTTCGGTACCGTTGGAGCCATTGCCGTTCGCTCTGCTTTAACGGTTGTGGTTGTTTGGCTGCTCAAAATCCCTGGCCTCATGCTTCTTGGCGGTCTCGGGCTTCTTTGGATTGCCTGCAAATTGATTCTCGATACCGGAGAAGACAAAGAGCACGACATTCGCGTCACCTCTTTTTGGGGCGCGATGAAAACCATCATCGTGGCCGATGCCTTAATGGGCATTGACAACGTTCTTGGCGTCGCAGGTGCTGCACAAGGCTCGTTCGATCTCGTTGTAATAGGTTTGCTGATCAGCGTTCCAATCGTTGTGTTTGGCAGCACGCTCGTACTCAAAATGGTCGAACGCTGGCCCGTCATCATCAATATCGGTGCAGCGGTTCTGGCCTTCACAGCGGCCAAAATGATCACCGACGAGAAACTACTCGACCCGATTTTTGACGGCACTGCTCGCCTCAACGAAATCGCGCGTTGGGCCACCTATATCGTCGCAATCGCACTCGTGTTCATCACGAGCAAGTATGCGGCGCGTAAATCAAGTAGCAACAGCAACACCCTCTCTTCAACAAAACTTGTCAATCACAAATCTTAGGAGGCTGTCACATGGAAACCCTTATCGTTTACATCAATGATTCTGAATATGCACGCAACCAACTGGCTACGATGATTGACTCGCGTCAGCCAACAAAGTGCGTGCTGGTGGGCTGCCCACCCAAGCTAAATCGTCACATTTCAAGATGGATCTCTGGCGGTGCTCGTAAAAAATGGCAAACACAGTGGTCGGAGAACACTTGCACTGAAATCTCCAAAGCTTTCACCCCGGAGGGACATCATTTCGTTCATCGTGTCGCCTTTGGCCCCTTGATCAATGTCACTAAACAGCTGCAAGGTGAATTTCTTGGGGCACGCGTGCTTGACGCCCGCAAGCCAAAACTGGCGCATACCCCAGAAGCTCTGGTCGAAGGGCAACAGGCTCAGCCTGATCTAGCGACAAGGGCAATGGGCGTCGCCGCCACCACCGCCATTTTGGCTCTAGCAGCCGATTAACGTTTTTTTAGTCCTCACGAATTCCCCTTCGCTTGGGCGAAGGTAAGAATTCGCATTTCCATATATGATTGAAAGGCTCAGGCTCTCTTTTGAGGGTCTGAGCCTTTGTTTTAACTGGATTCCCATCCCAACCCGACGCGGGCGGGGATGTTCACCTGATAAATGATAAAAATGACAAAACCTGCGCAATCATCCTCGAGCCCCACCGGCCCTTTTGCTGGGCTAACCGTCATCGAGCTCGGTCATAGCGTTGCAGCCCCGTTCGCGGGACAGATTCTGAGCGAACTGGGCGCGAGAGTCATCAAGGTTGAAAAAGCCGAAGGTGATGATGCGCGCCGCTGGGGGCCACCGTTTTGGGAGGGCGCCTCCGCTTTTTTTCAATCGTTGAATCGCAACAAGCAATCCGTCGTCTGTGAACTTCGTGACCCCGAACAAATCGCGGCACTCAAGGACCTGATCTGTGACGAGGCCGATATCGTGATTCAAAACCTTCGCCCTGGACATGTCGAACAACTTGGACTCGATGGCAAAAGTTTGTTAGCACGTCAGCCTCGGCTTATTTACTGCAGTCTCGGCGCCTTCGGTCGCGAAGGACCTCTCAAAGCCCGTCCAGGCTATGACCCACTGATGCAAGCCTTTGGCGGCATCATGAGTACCACCGGAGAGCCCGGCCGCCCGGCTGTGCGCGTCGGCGCGTCAATCGTAGATATGGGCACAGGCATGTGGGGCATCATTGGCATTCTGACCGCCCTTTACGAGCGTCAAGTGTCGGGCGTGGGACGTATCATCGATGTGTCATTATTTGAGACGGCTACCTCATGGGTGTCTTTATTGGCCTCTCAATATTTAGCCTCCGGAAAACTCGCGGGCAAGCAAGGCTCTGGCACTCCTGGCATTGTGCCTTACAAGGGCTACCTCACGAGCGATGGAGAAATCGTCATCGCCGCGGGCAGCGACGGGCTGTTTAAATCCCTGGCCAAAGTCTTGGAGCACCCTGAATGGATTGACGATCCGCGCTTTATCGACAACCCCAAGCGTGTCGAACACCAAAACGAGCTCTATCCACTGATTGAAGTAATCGTGGCCACTCAAAGCACGGCTCACTGGACAACCCTTCTTGAAGCCGCAGGCGTGCCTTGCGCACCTGTCAACGATTTAGCCCAGATGCTTGCCCACCCTCAAACCGAAGCACTCGGTTTAGTTCAAGACGTTCCAGGAACAGGAATGAAGTTTCTTGGGCTGCCGCTGAGCTTTGATGGCGTACGACCAAGACCACTTTCACCACCTCCAAAACTTGGTGAACATACCGATCTGTTATTAAAAAGGAAAACCCCATGACCGCCTTACCGAGCTACGAAACGATTGCCACAGAAGTGATCGGCGCTCACGTTTTAAAAGTCACGATCAACCGCCCTCAAGTGGGCAATGCTGTCAACACCCAGATGGGGCATGACATGCTTGATCTCTGGAATCGCCTCACTGCGGATGCGGGCGACATTCGCTGCGTGGTACTCACCGGTGCGGGTGAAAAAATATTTTGTGCCGGCGGCGATCTGAAAGAACGCAATGGCATGACTAAAAAACAATGGACGCTGCAACACGAATTATTTGAGCGCATGTTCTGGACATTGGTTGATTTGCCTGTACCGGTGATCGCCGCGGTCAACGGACACGCCTATGCGGGCGGTCTTGAAATGGCTTTGTCCTGTGACTTTATTTACGCAAGCAACGCTGCGCGTTTTGCGCTGACCGAAGTCACCTTAGGCATCATGCCGGGCGCCGGCGGCACGCAAAATCTACCGCGTGCAATTGGCGAGCGTCGCGCCAAAGAAATCCTCATGACGGGCAAGCCCTTTAACGCGCAGCAGGCAAACGAATATGGGCTCGTCAATGCGGTCCTTGAGCCCGCCGACGTCTTGCCACGCGCACTTGAAACGGCCGAAGCGATTGCTAGCAATGCCCCGCTTTCGGTACGACAAATTAAAAAATCTGTGCGCTTCGGCGGGCAAATGGAACTACGCACCGCCTTCAGATTTGAAATTGAAGCGTACAACCATTTGATCGGCACAGAAGATCGCATGGAAGGCATCGCTGCCTTTAACGAAAAACGTAAAGCGAATTTCAAAGGATGTTAAGCGAGCCCTTCGCAACAATTCCTTGGATGAAAAATAAATAATCACCTAGATACGGATCGATCATCATGACTCAAACAACACACTCTCTTAACATCGAAACAGGCTTGGATTATCCCGAGATCCGCGAGGGCGTCAAACGCGTCTGTGCAGATTTTCCTGGGTCGTACTGGCGTGGACTCGAAGAAAAACTCGCCTACCCGACCGAATTTGTTCAGGCGCTGACTGCCTCAGGTTATCTGGGCGCACTCATTCCTGAAGAGTACGGCGGCAGTGGCATGCCGTTGCGGGCGGCCATGGTCATTCTCGAAACAATTCACGAATCGGGCTGTAACGCAGGCGCCTGCCATGCCCAGATGTACACCATGGGTACGGTATTGCGTCACGGCAGTGACGCGCAAAAGAAAAAATACTTGCCCGATATCGCTGCAGGCAAAGTACGCTTGCAGGCCTTTGGCGTCACCGAACCGACCACGGGCACCGACACCACTAAACTTAAAACACGTGCCGAACGCCAAGGCGATCATTACGTCATTAACGGGCAAAAGGTCTGGACCTCACGCGCACTGCACTCTGATTTGATGCTGCTGTTGGCGCGCACGACACCCGTTGAACAATGCAAAAAGAAAAGCGATGGCTTGTCTGTCTTTTTGTTAGACATTCGCGATGGCCTGGGTAAAGGCCTGGATATTCGTCCACTTAAAGCGATGATCAACCATCACGCGACAGAAGTATTTTTTGACAATTTAAAGATCCCTGCTGATTGCCTAATCGGTGAAGAAGGCAAAGGCTTTAAATATATTCTTGACGGCATGAATGCTGAACGTATTTTGGTATCGGCCGAAGCGATTGGCGATGCACGCTGGTTTACCAAAACCTCAGTGGCCTACGTCAACGAGCGCCGCGTCTTTGATCGTCCGATTGGTCAAAACCAAGCGGTGCAATTTCCGATTGCACGCGCCCACGCTGAGACCGATGCGGCAGACTTGGTCTTGCGCCGCGCGGCAGCACTCTATGACGCGGGCCTGCCCTGCGGCGACGATGCAAACATGGGCAAACTGCTTGCCTCAGAAGCAACCTGGCATGCGGCTGAAGCCTGCATACAGTGCCACGGTGGCTTTGGCTATGCCAAAGAGTACGACGTCGAACGCAAATGGCGCGAAACCCGTCTGTTTCAAATTGCACCGATTTCTACCAACTTAGTGCTTTCGTACATCGGTGAGCACATGTTGGGTATGCCGCGTTCATTTTAAAAAACAACTACAAACAATGAGACAAACATGACTGGATTAACCAAAGCTCTTGCAGCATTTGTATCGAAACCGACTTTCGGCAGCAACGAACAGGCAGCGCTTGCCGTTGCTAAAACCGGGTTTATGGACACAATCGCCACCATGATGGCGGGTCACAATGAACCTGTCGTCAATATCGTGCGTCAATTCTTTGCCGACACAAAAACGCCAACCGAGGCACCCGTACCCTTTCTGGGTACGCTGCACCCCTCTGCGCAAGCGGCCTTTATCAACGCAGTGGCTGGTCACGCGCTTGATTACGATGATGTTGCCTTGTCTGGCCATCCAAGCACGGCTTTGGTCCCCGCCATCCTGGCAGAAGGCTATTTGTTGAATTGCTCTGGTTTGGATGCCTTGCGTGCCTACATCGTGGGCTACGAGGTTTGGGCGGAACTTGTGAGTCGTGAAAGCGACCAATACCACTTAAAGGGCTGGCACCCAACGGGCGTGTTTGGTGCTGTCGGCGCCGCTGCCTCGGTTGCCTACCTGCGTCATTTGTCTGAGGCTGACGCCATGCAAGCGCTCGCGATTTCAGCCAGTCTTGCCAGTGGTTTAGTCGCAAATTTTGGCACGATGACCAAGCCCTTTCATGCCGGTCGTGCCGCCGCACACGGCATTGAGGCGGTTCGTTTGTCGATGCTTGGCATGACCTCAGCTGCCGACGTGTTTGAGCACCCAGCGGGCTACCTCAATGCGCTTTCAAAGGCAGGGCGTGTTGATCGCACAAAACCAGCCGACACGCTGGGCAAGACTTTGCGAATTTTAGAAACAGGTCTGTCGATTAAACGCTACCCCGTATGCTATTCATCCCACCGTACCATTGACGGCGTTTTAAAAATTGTCGAAGCAGAAAATCTTCAGCCCGATCAAATTAAACACGTACATATCAAAACGGGTGTTGCGCAAGCCTCGATGCTTAGAAACCATCATCCAGTCACTGGTCTGGAAGCTAAATTTAGCGCTGAGTTTGCTGTGGCTTCGGCCATTGTTGCGCGGGACGTAGGTTTGGCTCAGCTCACCGATTCATTTGCGACGCGCTCAGACGTCTCGGGACTGTTCAGCAAAGTCTCTCTTGAAACCGTGGATACCGTTTGCCCACTCGACCCAGCCTTTGCGCTCACGGATCGCGTCACCATCGAAACAAACGACGGTCGCAAATTTGATTCGGGCGAGATTCGTTTCCCGTTAGGCAATGCGTTGAACCCGATTGATGCTGCGGGTCTCAAGCGTAAGTTCATGGATTGTCTTGAAACAGGTAAGGCTGCCAATAGTTCAATCAAAGGTGCGGACGCCGGTCTGTATGATCGTATCTCGACCTTAGAGGCTTTACCGAGTATCCGACAGCTTTTCAAATAAGTGCCGTAGTCGCCGCATCGCCTCAGAGGCGGCGACTACTGGCTATACATAGGCCGTTTGCTCCAGCATGAGTTACAGCGTTGTTTGGTTTAAACGTGATCTGCGGCTCTGTGATCACGCCGCGCTGACTCAAGCGCTCTGTCACGGTCCGGTGCTATGCCTGTACATCGTCGAGCCTTCTTTGTGGCGCAGCGCAGACGCTGCGACTCAGCACTATCATTTTTTGCTCGAAAGCCTGCGCGATCTGTATCTTGAGTTCAAGCGACGCGGTGGTCTGCTACAGGTCGTCGCGGGCGAAGCGGTTGACGTACTCGATAAACTTTACGCGCTCAAGCCCTTCGATACTCTCTATTCACACCAGGAAACGGGTAACGCGCTGTCGTATTCGCGCGATCGTGCCGTGGCGCGCTGGTGTCGCCTTTATGCGATCCCCTGGCGGCAGAGTCAACACTTTGGTGTGACTCGCGGTTTGAAAGATCGCGACCTCTGGAAAGATCTTTGGGATCAACATGTCGGGCAATCGTGCCTGCCTGAGCCGACGGCGATCCCGTGTGTCGCGCTGCCGTGGCTCGAGCCCACGCTACCCACCGCCGCAGCCCTCGGTCTGGACACTGCAGAGCCCGCACAACGACAACGCGGCGGACGCAAGCTCGCCCTCGACGTTTTGAACAGTTTTTTAAACGACCGCAGCCAGCAATACCGCGGGGGGATATCTTCACCCCTGTCGGCGCCTACCGCCTGTTCGCGTCTCTCAGCATATCTAGCCTTTGGTTGCTTGAGCCTGCGTGAAGTTGTACAAGCGACCGCTCTGCAGCTCAAGGCACTGGGCCCTGCGCAAGCCTGGCATAAAAAGGGCTTAACGGCCTTTATCAGTCGGCTGTACTGGCACTGCCACTTTATCCAGAAGCTTGAAAGTGAGCCTGAGATTGAATTTCAAAATATGCACCGCGGCTATGATGGTCTGCGTGAAGACGACTGGAATCCCGCGCACTTTGAAGCGCTTAAAGCAGGTCAGACGGGTTGGCCGATGGTCGACGCCTGCGTCGCGATGTTGCGCGAGACCGGCTGGTTGAATTTTAGGATGCGTGCAATGTTAGTGTCGACTGCCGCCTACCCTCTTTGGCTCGACTGGCGTCCGGTTGGACACTGGCTTGCCCGTCAATTCTTGGATTACGAACCCGGCATTCACTGGAGCCAGCTACAAATGCAATCCGGCACCACTGGCATTAATATCCCGCGCATCTATAACCCGATCAAGCAAGCGCAAGACCACGATCCCAACGGAGTGTTCATCAGACGCTGGCTACCTGCCATGCGGCGAGTGCCAGATACCTGGCTGCTGGAACCCTGGAAAATGCCTCACTCGTTGCAAGTACAACATAACGTGTATGTCGGTAAAGACTTAAGCGTACCGATCGTCGAGCTTGAAGCGAGCACGCGAGCGGCAAAACAAAAGCTCTATGCTGTTCGAGCACAGGCCAACGTTCGGGCAACGAAACGCGAGGTGCTACAAAAGCATGGTTCACGCAAGCGCCTAACCACGGTCAAAAAAACATCTACCGTGAAGCCAGCGGACCAACAAAACACGCTGGACTTCTGATGTCAAACGACTCTTCGATGCGCGGCGTCAACAAACACAATCTGCCCAGTAAAAACTGCCTGAGCTGTTTGCGTCCGTTTACTTGGCGCAAAAAGTGGGAACGCGATTGGGACAACGTCAAGTATTGTTCTGAACGCTGCCGCCGCACAGCGACCGGAAAAAAACAATGATAGCGATCTATTGGTTTCGCGACGATCTGCGGCTGTGTGATCAACCATCTTTTCAGCAGGCATGCACGCAGGCGGAACAGCTAGCGCCGGTCTTTATTCACCCCACGCATAATGCTGCCCTCACGCGCTGGGGCTTTGAGCGGATGGGGCCAAACAGAAAGCATGCGTTACGCTCGGCATTAGAAGCACTAAAGGTTCAGCTGCGCCAGCAACAGAGCGATTTACTAGAGTATCAGGGCGAACCGTGTTCGGTACTCATCGATTTAGCTAAGAAACTTGGGATTGATACCATTTTTTGCGAAGAGATTGTAGCGCCCGAAGAACAACAGCAAGTTGAGCGGCTTAGGCAAGCAGGCTTAAGTGTCAACACACTTTGGCAATCAACTTTGCTGGCACCGCACGATCTGCCGTTTGCAATTGAGCGGCTTCCACTGGTCTTTACCGAGTTTAGGATTGCCATTGAAAAAGCGCAGGTCGCTGTGCGTTCACCGGCAGACGCGGCGAGCGCTGTGCCACCTCTTCCGCTGGGCGTTGAGCAAAGCAGGGCCATGCGTATCGCCGACGAGCCCGCCGTTGATTTCGATGCCCGCAGCGCACTCACCTTTTTTGCTGCAAAGGACTTTGCCGGAACGCAGGGTGGGCTCAGACACGCAAGACAATATTTTGAACGTAAGCTGGCGCACAGCTACAAAGCGACCCGCAACCAGTTATCCGGTTTAGATTACTCGACAAAGTTTTCAGTATGGCTGGCAACTGGGGCGTTGTCGGCAAGAATGATCTTCCAGCAGTTGCAAGCCTTTGAAGCCAAACATGGCGCGAACGACGGAACGTATTGGCTTTGGTTTGAATTACTCTGGCGCGATTATTTTAGATTTTTACACCTGAGATTTGGTGCTCAACTCTATCACCGCTCGGGCTTGCGCAAGCACACTGCGTTTAAACAAAAAGCCCCGAACGGCATCGGGCTTGATTCAACCGAACTCACCGCACCTGCAGGCGGCGCTGCAATCGATACGCCAGTGCAAGCTCAACAATTCGAACGCTGGTGCCACGGTGAGTGTGGCGACACCTTTGTCGACGCGGGAATGCGCGAATTAAAACATACTGGTTATCTGTCTAATCGGATGCGGCAAGTCACCGCCAGTTACTTGATTCATACCCTGAAGCTAGACTGGAGAGCCGGTGCGGCCTGGTTTGAAGCACAATTAATCGACTACGACGTGTACAGCAATCAAGGTAACTGGCTATACATCGCTGGGCTCGGAACAGACCCGCGCGGTGGTCGAGCCATGCGAACAGACAAACAGGCGCTAGAGTACGACCGCGCTGAAATCTACAGAAAACAATGGGGCACGCTTTGACAACCTTAAGACTCATCCTGGGCGATCAACTCAATCCCGAACACTCGTGGTTCGCTACGCCTCGTGCAGACGTGGTGTTTGCGTTGATTGAAATGCGACAAGAGACCGATTATGTCTTGCATCATGCGCAAAAGGTGATTGCCATTTTTGCGGGGATGCGTGATTTAGCACGCTTGCTACAAGAGCGTGGGCATCGTGTGCACTACGTTTCGCTCGCCGATCCAAGCAATCAACAAAGCCTGACCGCTAACCTTGATACCCTGCTCTCTCAATACGGCTGCACCCACTTTGAATATCAAGAGCCCGATGAGTGGCGCCTTGACCAGCAACTTCAACAGTACGTTCAAACAAACACGATCGTCGGCACGATGGTCTCCAGTGAGCATTTTTATACGACGCGCTCCGAGGTAGCCACTTTGTTTGCCAGGCAAAAAACTTGGCTCATGGAGCGTTTTTATAGGCAAATGCGCACGAAGCATCAAATTTTGATGCTCGACGACAAACGACCAGTCGAAGGGAAATGGAACTTTGATCAAGAAAACCGTAAGGCGTGGTCGGGTGCGCCCGCCGAACCTGCAGACTGGCGCGTTAGGCACGATCATTCAGTACTGTGGGCAAGTATTGAAGCCGCAGGCGTCCGTACGTTTGGCGCCCCCAATGCCGCACACTTTGCGTGGCCGCTGAACCGCGCCGAGGCCTTGACATGTTTAGCTGATTTCATTGAAAGAGCCTTGCCTCACTTTGGTGATTTTCAAGACGCGCTCAGCACAAAAGGCTGGCGGCTTTTTCATTCGCTCTTATCCTTCGCGCTGAACACAAAAATGCTGAACCCACGAGAGGTGGTCGAACGCGCGCAACAAGCCTGGCTCGATCAACGCATTACGATCGCGACGGCTGAGGGTTTTATTCGCCAAATTTTAGGCTGGCGTGAATACATCCGCGGCGTGTACTGGGGCAAGATGCCCGATTACGGTACGCAAAATTATTTTGCGCAGCACACCGCTTTACCAAAATGGTTCTGGACCGGACAAACCAAGATGCGCTGCCTAGAGCACTCAATTGGACAATCTCTAGAACACGCCTACGGGCATCACATTCAACGCTTGATGGTCATTGGTAATTTTTCTTTGCTAGCAGGACTTGATCCAGAACAAGTGCATCAGTGGTATTTGGGCGTCTATATCGACGCCTTTGAATGGGTTGAACTTCCTAACACGCTGGGGATGAGCCAGTTCGCCGATGGCGGCGTGCTGGCGACTAAGCCCTATGTCTCGAGTGCGGCTTATATCGACCGGATGGGCGACTACTGCAAGGGTTGTCATTACGACAAAAAGAAACGCGAGGGCGAACGCGCCTGCCCCTTCAATGCCCTGTATTGGGATTTTTTTGATCGTCACCGCGCCAAGCTTGCCGACAACTTTCGCCTCGCGATGGTGTACCGGAACTTAGACAAAATGGATGACCTCGCGCTTGACGCCTTACGCCTCCAGGCAAGCAAGACACGCGCTGAACTAGAGTCGTTGTAAGCGATGCGTTAGGGTTTTTAAGACGCACCGCAGTTGTTTCACTACACTAGCGTTCTATGACTTGTCTTTTTTGTGAAAAATTTTATGCTTGAGCACTCACCCGTGACCGTGTCCTTACCTCAGCTGCTGCCTCAACTTGAAGCCGATGGGTACGCAGTGCTTGACGCAGTCACCGTTGCGCAATGGGCACAACACCCCCTGCCTGAGCTTGCTGCGCTGGTACCTGACTGGGAAGGCATGCCAGAAGATGCCTATCTGAAAGACGGCGGTCACTATCGCTTGCGGCGCCACGCGTGTTTTGTCTATGAAAACAAGCAACTCACACTTGCCCCACGACGCGCGCATTGGCAGTCCTTATCCTATAACGCCTTGCATGGCGGCATGCAGCGGTGGTTTGAACCCATGCATGCGCATACGATTGAACAACCCGTCTGGATCGATTTATTAAGCGCGTTTGCGCGCACTGCGGATTCTTTACGTCGTTCAACCCACCCCACTGGCGCAGTCACGCGTTGGTGCATTGAGGCACATCAATTCAGAATCGATACGAAGGCTGGCATTGGTCGCCCAACCCCTGAGGGTGCGCACCGTGATGGCGTTGACTTAGTCGGTGTGTTTATGATCAACCGTCAACATGTCAAAGGTGGCGAAACACGCGTGTTCGACGCCATGGGTACCTCGGGGCAGCGCTTTACCTTAAGTGAATCATGGTCATTACTTTTGCTGGACGATGCGCGTGTCATTCATGAGACCACTCCAATTCAACCTGCTCAGCCAGGTGGCTATCGAGATACGCTTGTCTTGACATGCCGTGCCAACAGTTTTCAGGGTGAGTAATCGTATGCAGCCCAGCGCGCCCGGCCAAATCTTAGGTTTATTTCGCCTTGGTGGCCTTGGATTTTTGAGCGGTTTTCGCAACGGCT
Organism: Bordetella parapertussis; assembly: GCA_943331855.1. Lineage (GTDB taxonomy): Bacteria > Pseudomonadota > Gammaproteobacteria > Burkholderiales > Burkholderiaceae_B > Zwartia > Zwartia parapertussis_H. Next base: position 825 of record CALQNE010000058.1, on the reverse strand, counting down.
TTCTTGCGCACTTTAACGCCCCCCCAGCCCTCAACCACTTTGCAGATTGACGTAAAGTCAGAGTCTGGGCCATAGGTTGCATTGGTCACTGCCAGCATTTGCCGCACAGCAGCACCCACGACCATCGGCACGCCCATCGCCTCGGCTTCATCCACACATAAGCGCACGTCTTTGTACGACAAGGCGGTTGCAAAACCAAAATCAAACGTCCCCGTCAGAATCGCGCGTGGAAACTTATCTTGCGTCGCGCTGTTACGACCAGAGCCGCTGTTAATGACATCTAACATGACCTGAGGATCAAGCCCAGCTTTGACGCCCATCACCATCGCTTCCGATGACACAGCCAAGGCAGCACCCGCGAGCAAATTATTGGCGAGCTTCATCGTTTGAGCCTGGCCTGCACCTTCACCAAGATGGAAGGTTTTACCAAACGTCGCCAAAATGGGAGTGATTTTTGCGTAAAGCGCCTTGGGGCAAGAAACCATCACCGCCAAGGTACCGGCAGCAGCGCCTGTGACACCGCCGCTAACAGGCGCATCAACATAGCTAACCTTATTGGCGCTCAAGCCCTTAAAGACGATGATCGCAGTCTTAGGACCAATCGTTGAAAAGTCGATGACGCATTTAACTTTTTTACCTTCGATTAAGCCCTCTTTACCCAAGGCCACCGCATTGACGATCTCGGGATTAGGTAAGCTCAGGAAAACCGTTTCAGCGCGATTGGCAACATCAGCGGCCGACTTGGCCGCGATCGCACCTTTTTTTACCAGAGCCTGCATTGCTTTTTTATCGCGATCGTAAATACAAACACCATACCCTGCCGCC
>CALQNE010000057.1 GCA_943331855.1 Bordetella parapertussis | reverse complement strand
GCGGCGGCTGAACGGTTGCACACGTTGTTTGATCGTGTCGTGGTGATGACGCCACGTGCAACGATTGCGGATGAGGTCGCGTTAGTGACGCGTCAAGGGATCTATCGAAGGTTTCATGAAAAAGGGATCGACGTGTTGTACGCAGTTGAGCCTCGCTGGACCGATACCTTTGAAAATGAAGCAACGCTGCAATACGTGAGTATTTATGGTGGCGTCTTGCGTGATATTGAAAACGTCGCGTTCTTTGCGTATTCAACGCCCAGGCAACCCAATGACGACTTGGCCTTACCGCTTAAAGCGGCAGGCCTTGAGGTGCATTTGATTGGTGATTGTCGTGCAGCCAGAAATATTTTGGCCGCAACCACTGAGGGCGATGCGGTGGGTCGCGCGCTTTAACGCACTACGCGGTGACGGGTGGGCGCACTGTAATCGAATGTGCTGGGCGATTAGCGGGATATTGCGTGGGGCGCCAGTGCAGGGTGCGTAGTTCACCAAACTCGTGCGGCAAGCGTTGCCAGTGTTCACCACCATCTGTGCTGCGAAACAGTTGACCCAGATTGGTGTACGTAAACATTAACTGCGGATCAGACGGATGCGTTGCGACGGACCAGGGCGTGCTGTTCAAGTGCCCGGGTAGCGTGAGCTTATGCCAGGTGTAGCCATAATCCTGACTGCGCCACAATTGCCCGGTGTTACCGGGTGGCCCGTTGCCATTGGTTAAAAAGATGACGGCATCATTGCCAGGCTGAACCGTGATGCCGCGGGTGTACTGCCACGGTGAGTCTAGGGTGATAAAGTTCCAGGTCTCACCGTGATCCAAGCTGCGATGCAAGCCACGGTTGGTCGTGGCATACATGATTTTTTGTCCGGACTGATTATGCACAATCGCAATGCCGTGCATATCGCAAGAAACCAGCCCTTCGGTTTTAAGCTCCCAGGTATTGCCGCGATCAAGGCTGCGATAGACACCACCGATTTCAACTACGGCCCAGATCGTGTTGTGTTCACGTGGATCAAACAAGATTTGCGTGACACGGGTGGGGCCCATGTTGATCTCTGAAAATGTTTGAATCCCGGGCGTGGGTAATTGGGCCCAGGTAAGCCCTGCATCCGTCGAGCGATAAAACCCGGCGGGCCGAGTGCCGGCATAGATCACGCGCGCATCGTCGGGGTCTTGTGCCAGGGCCCAGATATCGTTCATGGGTGAAGGTAAAAAGGTCCAGCGGGTCGTGCGCTCATCCCAGCGAAACAAGCCCATGTCAGTGCCGGCATACAGCAAGTGCGGGTCGCTCGCATGCGAGGTGTAAGACCAAACGCGCGCTTCAAGATACATCCCTGAATGGCTATTGGGATGCACCCAGGTTTGCCCTTGATCGTTGCTAAACCAAGCCGAGTGTCCGGCAGTGCCTGCATAGACTTCAATCTGACTCGTCATGGTGTTTCGCCAAGAGTTTTAATTTTTTTGGATGCTGCAGGTTAGCGTCCCACAAAGACGGGCGCGCGTTTTTCTAGAAAGGCGCGTTGCGCTTCTTTTGCGTCTTCAGTTTTTGCAATCGCTGCGGTCATATCTTGTTCATAGCGATAGCCATCACGCAAGCTCATGTCTTCGATTGCATTGAGTGTTTGTTTGGCCAGGCCGATCGAGAGCGGGCTCTTGCTTGCAACGGTATTGGCCAGTTCAAGCGCAGCCGGCATTAAGCCCTCGGGGGTGGTAACTTGCAGCACAACACCTAAGCGATAGAGCTCATCGGCTTGCACGCGATAGCCGGTGAACATCATGCGTCGCAGCATGCTGTGTGGAAATAAACGCGCAGCGTGGCTGCCCCCACCCAGCAAGCCTACATCGATCTCTGGCAAAGCAATACAGCCCTTGTCAGACGTGATCAACATATCAGCCGAGGCGGCAATCGCTAAGCCCGCACCCAGTGCTGGGCCATTGATGGCTGCGATGACCGGCTTGGTGCATTCGCGAATCGCATGAAAACACTCGCGCGTGCGGCGTGAATGCGCGGGCAGATCGCCCGGGCCTTTGATCACCGAGGCGCGACCTTTTAAATCGGCACCGGCGCAGAATATTTTGCCGATACCGGTTAAGACGACGGCGCGAATCTCAGGGATCTCAGAAATGTAATCGAGTGCTTCAGTGATTTCGTCGCTTAAGGTGCGCGAAAGTGCATTCACCGGTGCATTGTTCATGCTGAGCACGGCGACGTGGCCAATGATCTCGTACTGGAGTTGGGTAAAGGTTGGCATGTAGGTGATGTCCCTGATTGTGAGTGTTCTAAGCTTAAACACTATTAGAATACAGAAAATGCAGCGATCTTGACGTGCCTCAATCGTTAAAACGGGATAGGGGTCGCATAAACAATAAATAAAGGGACAACTATCATGCAGAAGGCTTTGAGTTGGGTCGTACTGACATTCTTGGCGATGACCTCGCTTGTGCAGGCACAAACTGCCGCGTATCCGACACGGCCGATTCGCTTGATCGTGCCGTTTGCACCGGGTGGGGCTGCAGACCAAATGGCCCGTATGATTAGCGAACCCATGGCCAAAGAACTTGGTCAACCCATCATTGTTGAAAATAAGCCGGGCGGTGGCGCCACTGTTGGCGCGGCCTTGGTCGCAAGTGCTGCGCCCGATGGCTATACCGTGCTGTACACCACGCCGGGTCCGCAGATTATTAATCCCTATTTGATGGGCAAGCTTCCTTACAACCCCGATAAGGACTTGATTCCAGTCTCACGTGTCGCCTGGTTTCCGAACGTGTTGGTGGTTGCGCCCAAGCTGCCGGTGAATACCGTGCAAGAGCTGATCGAATACGCACGCAAAAATCCTGGCAAAACGAATTTTGGTAGCTCAGGCATTGGGGCCAGCACCCATTTGTCAGGCGAGTTGTTTAAGTCGATGGCGGGCGTTGATATCACCCATGTGCCCTACAAGGGGTCAGGACAAGTGATTCAGGATTTGTTGGCGGGCAATGTACAGCTGGCGATTGATAGCTTGTCGGTGTATATCGGGCAAATCAGGGCGGGTAACTTGCGCGCCCTGGGTGTTGCCAGCCCTGACCGTTCACCTTTGTTGCCCGATGTGCCGGCGATTTCTGAGCAGTTGAAGGGGTATGAGGCTGTTGCGGTGAATTATCTTTCGGTACCTGCCGGCACCTCGCGCGCGATCATTGATCGACTCAATGCTGCGTTACGGGTGGTGATTGACGAGCCTGCGTTGAAAGAACGCATGATCAATGGAGGCATCATTCCTAAAACAAGCACACCCGAAGAAATGGCCAGTGAAATCGAAGTCGAACGCATTAAGTGGAGAAAAGTCATTGCCGAATCGGGTGCCAAGGCTGAATAAGGGCTGAAAATCCCAAAATTCTGCTGCTTTAAGCCGTAAAACCTGCCAATCCAAGAGTTTTCATTTTCTTGTAAGATGTCCAACATCGAAAATAAAAACACTTGGATTCTGGAAAGCCCCGCCTACCAGTCTCTGAGCCAAGCTTAGTTCGGAGACCTTGCATGTCTAAGTTACCCCTCAGCCGCTTCACAGTGCTGGATTTGACGCGCGTGCGTTCTGGCCCGGCAGCCGTCAGACAGTTTGCAGACTGGGGCGCCAATGTCATCAAAATTGAAGAGCCAGGTGATCAGCCCGATGACCGCCCAGGTGGCTCGTCGCAATTTGCCGATTATCAAAATACCCATCGCAACAAGCGCAGCGTGACGCTGAATTTAAAGCATCCAAAAGGCAAGGCGCTGTTTTTGAAGATGGTAGAGCAGGCCGACGTGGTGATTGAAAACTATCGGCCGAATGTGAAATTCAAGCTGGGAATCGATTACGAATCGCTGCGCAAGATCAATAAGCGCATCATTTTGGCGAGCGTGTCGGGGTTTGGGCAGGATGGCCCCTACGTTGAGCGCCCGGGCTTGGACCAGATTGCGCAGGGCTTGGGCGGCATCATGTCTGTGACGGGTGAGCCTGGTCGTGGCCCCATGCGTGCCGGGATCCCGGTGGCGGATTTGAGTTCTGGTTTGTTTTGCGCGATTGGTACGCTGGTGGCGTTGCTTGAACGCGAAGAGTCGGGCGAGGGGCAATGGGTGCAGTCGTCGTTATTGCAAGCGCAAGTGTGGATGATGGATTTTCAGATCATGCGCTGGCTGATGAACAAAGAAATCCCTGGGCAAACCGGTAACGATCATCCCACCACCGCGGCAACGGGTGTCTATCCCACAGCAGATGGCTACATCAATCTTGCTGCGATGGGCACCGAGATGTTTATCAAACTTGTGACGGCGATTGGCTTGCCCGAACTTGCAGAAGACCCGCGCTTCAAATTACTCAAAACGCGTGGTCAAAACCGACCCGCCTTGAACGCTGCGATTGCTGCGCGCACGAAACAAGAACCGACCGCGCATTGGATTGAGCTGTTGAACAAAGCGGGTGTGCCCAGTGGTTCGATCAAAAACGTAAAAGAAACGATGGAAGATCCTCAGGTGGTGCACCTTGGGATGGCGAAAACCTTGCAACACCCGACGCTAGGCGAAATCAGTGTGGTGAATCACCCCGTGATTATGAGCCGGTCTAAGCGCGACGTGTTTACGGCTGCACCTGATCGCGGTGAGCACAATAAAGAGGTCTACGCTGAGTTTGGCATCAGCGCGGCTGAGGTGGATGCCTTGCTGCAAGACGGCGCGGTGTAGGGATGAGCGATTTGATGGAGTGCGATTGTGAGTAAACCCTCAGTGACGGCAACGGTGTACACCGCCCGTAGACAAGCGTTTGTGGGGCGTGGTGCGGCAGCAACGAAACCGCTCATGGCGAGTACCCCCGCAAAACCCATGACTGCCTTTGATAATTTAGGGCGTCCTGAAAATTTGCCCGATGAAATCGCGCAGCAATTGCGTACCCGGATTTTGAATGAAAGCCTGGCACCTGGGCAGCGCTTACCGACTGAGCAAGAGCTTGGTGCGCAGTTTGGGGTGAGTCGCAACGTGGTGCGTGAGGCGATTGCGCGGCTGAAGTTAACGGGGCTGGTTGAAACGCGTCACGGCGTGGGCACCTTCGTGTGTGCCGACCTGGCCATGCGCCCGTTTGAAGTGTCGCACGATGATTTGATGGATTTGGCGCAACTGATTCACGTGCATCAACTACGTGTTGAAATCGAATCGGGCGCGGCGGCACTGGCTGCAATCCATCGCACCAAAGCGCAACTTGATACCTTGCAACAGGCGTTAAAGCGCGTTGAGCAAGCCTCTGCCGATTGGGAAGTGGCGGCACATACGGCCGTCGATTTTCATTTGGCCGTGGCGCATGCTGCGAACAACCCTTATTTTGTGCGGATCATGGGGCATTTAAGCCACGTGATTCACAATGCAGTGCGTACGTTTCGTTTTAGAAATACCGGTACGCCTCGAATTGATGAAATCGGCAACGAACATGTCTTAATTGTGGACGCGATCGCCCGGCAGGATTCAGCGGGCGCACGTTTGGCCATGAGAACCCATTTAGATAACGCCATGGCACGTTATCGCAAATTACTAGGAGACCTTTGAAATGAGCACCACAAGACTATTGCAAGGCGAGATTACCGATAGCCTGATCGTTGAAAAAAAAGGCGCAGCCGGTTGGATTACGTTTAACGACCCCGGTCGTCACAATGCGATGTCGTATGACATGTGGGTGGCGGTACCTAAGGCCATTAAATTATTTGAAGCCGATGATGAGATTCGTGCCATCGTGTTGACGGGTGCTGGCGGCAAAGCGTTTGTGAGTGGCGCCAATATTTCTCAGTTTGAAAAATTGCGTACCGGTGCAGATGCGGTCGCCGAATATGAGCGCGTGGGTGAAGAGGCGCAGGGTGCGCTGTACAACACGTTTAAGCCTGTGATTGCACGTATCGATGGTTATTGCATTGGTGGCGGGTTGAACATTTCGTTGTGTTGCGACATTCGGATTGCGTCTGACGCAAGTTCGTTTGCGATTCCTGCCGGTCGGTTAGGTTTGGGTTATCGCTTAACGGCGATTCGTAATCTGGTGTCAACAGTCGGTGCGCCACATGCCTTAGACATTATGTTGTCGGCTTCGCGCTTTACCGCACAAGAGGCGCTGACCAAAGGCTTGGTGCAGCATGTTGTTGCCGTTGACAAGCTTGACGAAGCCGTTGATGCCTATCTTGCAAAAGTCACGGCCAATGCACCGCTTACGTTGAAAGCTGCGAAAAAAGCCGTACGCGAGTTTCAACGTGTGGCACCGCATATTGATGCTGAAGGCATTCAAAAAATGGTGCTCACGTGTTTTGCCAGCGATGATTATCAAGAAGGCAAACGCGCCTTCGCTGAAAAACGCTCGCCCGTCTTCAAAGGCAAGTAAGCGTGACAACTCGATTGGTGTTGACGCGTCGCTGGGCGCGTCTAGCCTTGCTATGGTGGTCTGTCGTGCTGGGTGCTTCACAGGCCTGTGCGCAGACCACAGCGTATCCAACCCAGCCGCTTCGCATTGTGATCGGCTATGCGGCGGGCGGCACCACGGATATTCTGGCGCGCTCGCTGGCTGAGCAGTTGTCAAAAATTCTTGGTCAGTCGGTGATCGTTGAAAACAAGGCGGGCGCTGCGGGTAATTTGGCGGCGGCCTATGTTGCGCAAGCCAAGCCTGATGGCTATGTGTTGTTTATGGCGACCTTGGCCAGCCATGGCATCAATCCGGCCTTATATAAAACGGCGCTTGGCTACGATCCCGTCAAAAGTTTTGAACCGATTTCGATGGTTGCGGCCATCCCCATGTTGTTGGTGGTGAACCCAAAGCTACCGATTCGCTCTGTGCAAGACCTGATCGCTTATGCAAAAAAGAATCCGGGCCAATTGAACTACGCGTCAAGCGGGAATGGATCGCCAGTGCATCTGTCAGGGGCGATCTTTGCAGACTCGGCCAAGATTGACGTGGCGCATATTCCGTATCGCGGTGGCGCAATCGCCAATACGTCGGTGATGGCCGGAGATACGCAATATACGTTTGCCAGCATGCCGGCGGCGTTGCCTCAAGTACAAGCGGGCAAACTGAGAGCCTTGGCCGTCACAACCAAAGCGCGTTCGCCCCAACTGCCAGATATCCCCACCGTTGAAGAAGCGGGCGGGTTGCCGGGTTACGACATCAATACCTGGGATGCGTTACTGGCCCCAAAAGGCACGCCATCTGAGGTGATTGCCAAATTAAACGCGGCCGTGATTCAAGCGCTGCAGTCGCCTGCGCTTGCCAAGCGGTTTGAAGGCGAAGGTGCCGTACCGGACACCAGCACGCCTGCGGCCTTAGCCACCTATATTGATGCTGAATTACTGAAGTGGGCTGCAGTCGTGGCGCGCACGCCGATTAAGGTTGACTGATGACCGTTGAACTGTGGCATCAGTTGTTTCCCTCGATCGCGGTATTTGGTTGGCTTTGTTTGGCGGTATTAATTGCCGGTACGATTCGTTCGTTCACTGGCTTTGGGGGCGGCTTGGTATTGGCGCCCCTGTTTAGCTTGTTCATGGCGCCAGCCGACATGGTAGTGGTGGTGCTGCTCTTGAATTTTGTGATTTCAGTGCAGACCCTGCCCGAAACCTGGCGCACCACAAACTGGAAGATGGTTTGGTCAGTCACCATTCCTGCGTTTGTCGGGATACCGATCGGTGTGTGGTTGATTGAGTGGCTCGATCCCATGGTGACGAGACGTGTCATTGGTGTCATTGTGGCGAGCTTGGCTGCGACGATGCTGATTGGCTGGCAATACAACGGCGCACGCGGCAAGCTGCAGGATTGGCTGGTGGGCTTGGCCGGCGGCGCACTGACGGCAATGGCAGGCGTGGGTGGCCCTCCGCTAGTCTTGTATTTTTTATCAGACAAGACGATTACCCCTGTGGTGTTGCGATCGTTTTTTATGATGTTTTTTGCCTTCATTCAGTTGGGTACGATGGCAGTTTTTTTATATAAGGATCTGATCAACACGCGGCAAATTGTCTACTCGCTGTCATTTATGCCGGTGTACTTTTTATCCGCGATCCTGGGTACGTATTTCTTTCATCGTGCCCTGCAATCAAGTGCAGGGCTGATTAAGCGTTTGTCTTTATGGTTTTTGTTGATCGTCGGTTCGGTCACCATTGTGATTTGAAATTTTCGACTAGACTCTAGAGTCGCTCAGGCCGTTGGCAGAGCGACCGGATTCGATGCGTAGAGTGCCAATGACACATACAATTTTGCTGCTGGGGGCCAATGGCCAGGTGGGCCACGCACTGCAGACTTCGCTCAACAGTCTGGGTAAAGTCGTTGCCTGCACCCGTGCACAACTTGACTTTGATCAGACGCCTGAGCAGTTCGGCCGCGCGCTTGGGGCGCTGATGCAGCAACATCAACCAACGGTTGTGGTCAACGCTTCGGCCTATACCGCCGTTGATCGTGCCCAAACTGAACCTGAACTGGCGCAAAGAATGAACGCCCTTGCGCCGGGGCTGATCGCGCAAGCCGCGCAAGCAGCGGACGCGTGTGTTGTGCACTATTCAACCGATTATGTGTTTAAGGGTGATCAACTGACGCCCTATGTTGAAACCGACGCCACAGCACCGCAATCGGTATACGGGCAAAGTAAGCTTGCGGGTGAACAAGCCGTTGCTAGCGGCTGCGCGCGCCATCTGATTTTTAGAACATCTTGGGTGGTCAGTGCCCACGGCGGAAATTTTTTGAAAACCATGCTCAAGCTCGCACAAGAGCGTGACGCGCTAAGTGTCGTATCGGATCAAGTGGGTGCACCGACCTCAGCCGCCTTGCTGGCATCGATCACCACGCAGGTGTTGCAAGCGTTGCTTGCGCAGCCCGGCCTTGATCCGCGCTGGGGGCTGTATCACCTCACGGCAAGCGGCCATACAAATTGGCACGCCTATGCGTGCTATGTGATCGCTCAAGCACGCCGCGCGGGTTGGCCAATCAAAGTACAAGACGAGGCGATCAAACCGATCGCGACCAAAGATTATCCGGTGGCGGCGGCGCGCCCGCTGAACTCGCGCTTGGACACAGGCAAACTCTGCCAAGCCTTTGGTTTGACGCTACCTGACTGGCGTGTTGGCGTGGATGAAGTTTTACGCGCGTTAAAATCGCCAGCATGACGACTAAAATTTTGATCGTGCGCACTTCGTCGCTTGGCGATCTGGTGCATATGTTGCCGGCAATTTCAGATATTGCTGCGCACGTGCCCGGTGCGCAAATTGATTGGTTGGTTGAAGAGTCGTTTGCACAAATACCAGCCTGGCATCCCGCGGTTCATCGTGTGCTGAAGGTGGCACATCGTCGTTGGCGTCGCGCGTGGTGGTCGTCCGCTGTGCGTCAAGAGCGACAGGCCTTAGACGCTGAATTACGAGACCAGCACTACGATCTTGTGCTCGATATGCAGGCGTTATTAAAGTCGGTATGGTGGGTGCGGATGGCCTCGGGTGTGAAGCATGGGCTTGACTGGCGCTCGGCGCGTGAACCACTGGCGACGCTGTTTTATGACGTTCGCCATCGCGTTGAGTTTTGGCAACCCGCTGTCACGCGACAACGCTTATTGGCGGCCAGCGTGTTTGGCTATACCGTACAAGGCGAACCTGATTTTGGTTTGCAAGCTTTTGAGACCGAAGCGCAGATTGCCCGTGCGCAACAGCATCCCTACGCCACGATCATGCCTTCAGCCAGTCGCGCCGATAAGTTATGGCCCGAAGCGGATTGGCAGGCGGTGTTTGCTTTGTTGACCGAGCGTGGCTTGCATTTGAAATTGCTAGCCGGCAATCAACAAGAGGCTGAACGGGCACAGGCGTTACTTGAAGGTCGTGCACAGGCGGTCGTGTTGCCGCGTGGCAGTCTGACTGAAACCGCGCAAATCCTAGCAGCGGCACAATTGATGGTGGGCTTGGATAGTGGGCTCACACACTTGTCGGCGGCGCTTGGGCGGCCCACGATCGGTATCTATAAAGCCTCAACGCCGGTACGCACGCCCTTAGTCAGTTCGGCCTTTACCGCCAGTCTGGGCGACCGCGGGCAATCGCCCTCTTGGCAGATGGTATTTGCTGCAATCGAGCAAGCTCTGCGCTAGTATTACGCGATGCCACAAAAGATTTATACGCTACTACTAAGACTTCTTGCACCCCTGATCTGGGTGTACATGCTGGTGCGCGCGCGTCGCGCCGGCGGTCAGTGGCAAATCTTTAGCGCTGAACGGTTTGGGGCCTATGCGTTGCCCTGGGATGGTGAGGCGCCCGTTTGGGTACATGCGGTGAGTTTGGGTGAAACACGTGCGGCGCAGTCTTTGATGGCGCAGTTGCTTGCACGGGGTGAGCGCGTGCTGCTCACCCACATGACGGCCACGGGTCGCGCCGAGGGTGCGCGTTTGTTTGCCAGCGAGATCGCTAACGGGCAACTGCGGCAACAATGGGTACCGTATGATTTTCCGGGTGCGACGCGAAAATTTATGCAGCACTATCAGCCCCGTATCGGCATCTTGATCGAGCGAGAGGTATGGCCGAATCTAATTGAACAGGCACAGCTTGCAGGGGTGCCGATCATTTTAGCGAGCGCGCGTTTTTCAGAAAAATCCCAGAAGCAGGTTGAGCAGATCGACAAAGTATTTTTAAGTTTGATGCGCGAGACATACGCGGGCTTAGACTTAACGCTTGCGCAAACTGAAGACGATGCCAGGCGCCTGTACGAGGTGGGTGCGCTGAATATCCATGTGGTCGGTAATCTTAAATTTGATGTGGCCTGGCCTGCGGTGGCGGTGGATGCGGGCCGCGCCTGGCGTCAGCGCTTGAATCGACCGGTCATTGCGATTGCCAGCACGCGCGAAAACGAAGACGCGTTGTTTGTGAAAGCGATGGCGCAACAACAAACGTCTGCGTTGTTTCTGCTGATCCCCAGGCATCCGCAGCGCTTTGATGAAGCGGCGAACTTGCTTGAGCAGGCTGGGATTGCGACGGTGCGCTGGTCGGTGCTGCGCCAGAACAGTCAAGCCGAAGCAACACTAGCCGAAATTAAAGTGGTGTTGTGCGATACCTTGGGCGAGATGCCTTTGTTTTACGCGGCAAGCGATGTCGCAATTGTTGGGGGCAGCTTTGCGCCACATGGCGGGCAAAATCTGATTGAGGCGTGTGCGCTGGGGACTCCGGTGATTGTGGGCCCCTATACCTACAACTTTGCTGAAGCCGTTGAGCAGGCCGTCGCCATTGGCGCCGCGGCGCAAATACAGTCGACTGAGTCACTTGATGCTGCGCAACGTGCGGTATCGTTGGCGTTACGCTGGCTAGACGATCAGCAGGGCTTAACTGAGAAACGCGAACTTGCACGCGAGTGGGTGGCACAGCACACCGGCGCGACGGTGCGGATCTTGCAGCACATTACGGAATTTGAAGCTGCCCGGGCCCAATCGTTGCCGCCTCAGCATTAAGCTGTACTTGTGCTCTGCTTGCGGGTGATCTGCCCGCTTCACTGCGCGGGGGGCCAAACCAGCCTTGCCCAAGTGCGAACACGGCAAGATTAATTAACAGCAAGAGAATAAAAAGAGTTCGCATAAGATGCTGGACTGGTGGTCAATTCAAGAAAATCGTTGTACTGTATTGCTACAAAAAGAGCATAGCAGATTAGGCGATAGGAGGAGACCAAGTGAAAGAGCGCATAAAAAGAATAGTCGCGTTGTTGTTGGGTTGTTTTTTTGTAAGTGGTGCCTGTGTACAGGCGCAACCCTATCCCAATAAACCGATTCGAATCATTGTGCCGTTTGGCCCAGGCGGCACGACCGACATTATTGCCCGTTCGATGGCCAAAAAACTGACCGAGCAATTGGGCATTAGCGTGCAGGTTGAAAATAAGAACGGCGGCAGCAGCATTGTCGGATCACAGTTTGTTGCAAAAGCGGCACCCGATGGCTACACGCTGCTGATGGCAGGCTCGCCCCATGCGATTAATCCGAGCCTTAGAAAAGAAATGCCGTATGACGCGGTCAAAAGTTTTGAACCTGTTTCTTTAATCGGTACCGTGCCGATGGTGCTGGTGGTGCACCCATCGCTACCGGTGAAAACCTTTCAGGAATTTGTTGCGTACGGCAAAAAAAATCCAGACGCGCTGCGTTGTGGGGTGGTGCCCGGCAGTGGTAATCACATGGCAACCGAGTCGCTGAAGTTTGCGGCAGAGGTTCCGTTGATGCCGGTGCCGTATCAATCAGATGCGCCGATGGTGGTCGACTTGTTGGGTGGCCATACGAATTGCGTGGTGCTGATTTCAACGCAAGGCATTTCGTATATTCGTGAAGGCCGTCTGATCGCACTGGCCGCAACCAGTCAAGAACGTTTGCCGTTTTTGCCAAACTTACCTACGTTGCAAGAGCTTGGTTTGAAGGGATTTTTGGCGGGCTCGTGGAATGGTCTGTTTGCACCTGCGGGCACACCACCTGAGGTGGGTGAGCTGATCGCCAAACAAATTCAACTGGCGTTGAAAGACCCCAAAATCATTGAACAATACGAGCAAATTGGTATCACGATTGTGGGTACGGATCCGCAAGGGCAAGCAAAGTTTTTGGCGTCTGACATCGCGCGTTGGCGTGACGTCATCAAAAATGCCAATATCCCACAGCAGTAAAAAATTACTACAGTAAAAATGAGTGTGATTAATTTTTGTTTCAACAATAACAAAGGAAAACCAAATGTCTTCAAATGATCAAGCCGCTAAAGCTCTCGAACAAGAAGCGCTTAAATTAGATACACGTCGCTGCGAGGTGTTGTTGGCGGGCGATGGTGTCGGGCTTGCTGCGATTGTCGATGAGGGGCTGACGTATACCCATGCAACGGGCCGTCGCGATACCAAAGCAACCTATGTCGACGCTGTCACAACAGGGCGTTCAAAGTACACCCGCTTAGATCGCGAAGAAGTGACTGCACGCGCGGTAGGCAATGCCGTGCTGGTTGAAGGTAAGGTCAACATGACGGTGGTGGTTGAGGGTGTTGAAAAGAATCTGTACAACCGTTATCTGGGTGTGTGGACCGCAGTGAGCGGTAAGCTGTTGCTGACCGCCTGGGCTTCGACAAAGCTGGTTTAACGTACACCGGGTTTTAAATATGCACATTGGCATTTTTGGCACGGGCTCTGTTGGCGCGTACGTGGGCGGCATGATGGTTCGTGGTGGCCATCAGGTCACCATGCTTGATCTGTGGTCTGAGCACGTTGTGCATATGCGAGAGCATGGCTTGTCGCTCTCGGGATCGCAGGGCGAGTTTCATGTGCCTGTGCAGGCCTTGCATCTTTCTGAGGCGCAGGCGCTACTTAAAAACAAGGTTGATGTTGCGATTTTGTGTGTCAAGTCTTACGACACAGAATGGATGACGCTCTTTTTGCGCGACTACCTCACGCCCGATGGTTATGTGTTGTCGATGCAAAACGGCATGAATGAAGAAACCATCGCGCCCCTGATTGGCTGGGGACGGGTGATGGGTTGTGTGTTGAACACAATCGGTGTCGAGATGACGGGGCCGGGTCAAGTGATGCGGTGGATGAAACCTGCACCGCCCGGCTATCCGGTTTTTAGAATCGGAGAAATGCATGGGCGGGTCACGCCCAGAGCCTTGCAGATCGCCGAAATTTTAAAGTCGGTGGATCATGCCGATGTGACGACGAATTTATGGGGCGAGCGTTGGTCAAAGTTAACCAATAATGCCACCGCAAGCGCGATCGGGCCATTGACGGGTATGGGCATTGTCGATATGTTTGCGAATAAAGATACGCGTCGCCTGTCGATCAAGCTGGCCCAGGAAGGGGTTCAGGTGGGGCGTGCCATGGGTTTGCAATTAGAAAAAATTTCATCGATTGCGCCTGACGTGTGGCTGGCGGGCAATCCGGATACTCCGGATGGTTTCGCAGAAATTGAACTGGCGTTAAAGAAGTGGGAAGAACGGCTAGACGTTACGGGGCAAGCGTCGACCTTGCACGATATTCGGCGTGGGCGACGCACCGAAATCGAGTCGATCAATGGCCTCATTGCAAAAAAAGCGGCTGAACTCGGCGTGCCAGCGCCGCTTCACACAGAGCTGACGGCCCGGGTCAAGCAACTTGAGGCAGGTCGCCTGACCCAAGGGCTTGACTCCATCAAAGATCTGTTCGACTAAGCGAACCCTTCACTACGCGGTTATTAAGTTAAACGCCTGCGAATTTACGCAGTGCGTCGTACACCGCGGTGTCGAACTCAAGGCCTTCTTTGAGATTACGCGCACGCTCTTTGAACGATCTTTCAGAGGGGATGCGAATCTCGTCAACGCCAGGTGCACGCTTTGACGTTTTAATTCGTGTAATCAGTGCACTGACATCGGTTTTGTATTGCTCGGTTGAGTACATCAGGTCAGGCCTGAACGCAATGATCAGGTGCCCGTTGTTTTTATCAGCGGTGGTGCCTGCGCCCGTGAGCAACCCCATGGCATGCATCATCAATGCCAGACCAAAGCCCTTGTGACCTGCAAAAGGTAGTAAGGCGCCTGCGCGTGCTGCAGTGGGATCTTGCGTGGGATTGCCTTGCGCATCGATGGCGACGCCTTCAGGCAGTGTTTCACCACGACGTTCACGCAGGGTGAGGTCGGTGTACATGATGGCCGAAGTGCCCATATCAAAAATCAAGGGGCCATTGGCCGTGGGTAAGCCAATGGTCAGCGGGTTGGTACCCAAGATAGATTCGATGCCACCAAGCGGTGCGACATAACTTTGTGAGCTGACGGTGTGGATTACCACG
>CALQNE010000056.1 GCA_943331855.1 Bordetella parapertussis | reverse complement strand
TACGAGTAGCCATTTGATATGCCACTGGTCGTTGTAGCACTTCCAATGCCAAGGTTCGTTGACGTAATACCGCTGAGAACCGAGGATAGCGACGCGTTTAAAACCGTAGTGCTGGTTGTCGATAGCGATGAAATGCCGAAATTAGTGGTACCTGTAACAGCCGTTGCTGATAGTTTTCCATAAACCGATGTGCTATTAATAATTATGTTGTAATTGCGCGGAAGAGCGCCTGCGTAGATAAGCGCGTTCTTCGAATTGCCTGCGCCCTGCAAGTTCTGTAAGGTAGAAATCGTGCCTGCATTATATATCCCAAAGTTACCACCCGAGATGGTACCGCTATTGATAATTGACGAGATAGTACCCGCATTATTTATCCCTGAGTGACCACCCGAGATGGTACCGCTATTGATAATTGATGAGATAGTGCCATCGACAGGACTGGCCATTGCATCTTTACTTACATTAGAGACGCCGTACGAATCGCCTGAGATGGTGCCGCTGTTAGTGATTGAGGAAATGATACTAGCGTTGCTGATACCGATGTCGCCTGAAATCGTGCCACTGTTCACCAGACTGCCGATCATAGCGGTATTGAACACCCCGCTAAGGGCTGCAGTCATGTTTCCGCTATTGAGCAAAGTGCCTATAGTTGCTCCGTAGGAATTCACAACACCAGTGCCAACGCTTTTGACATTACCTGTATTACTGAAACTATTAACAATTCCGCTGTTCCACAACCCGGCGCCGAAATTCCCAAAACGGTAAGATGGGGAAGATGGACTATAGATGGTGGTGAAAGATTGGGATGTGTGATTGATCGTGCCGGTATTGGTGAGTTCGGAAATTATTCCAGCGTTGTAGATCCCAGTAACCTTGCCGGTGATTGAGCCCGAGTTCGCAAGCCCATTGATGTTATACGAAGAATTCAGGATCCCTGCGCTGGTCGTTGATGCGATTGAACCGGTAACGGATAAGATGTCCCAGTTTTGCATCACAGTATAGGTGTCCCCGCTCGACCCTAGCGTAATGGTCTGGGCTGGTACATTGACCCCGATTGCGGCGATACTCGCAACAAGTATTGATAGCTTCGGGACTGGCTTCCAATATCTGTCCTTTATCATAGCTGCCTTGCCTCACAAACATAGCTTGGTGGCGCGACGGTACCCCGATCTTGGGTTCAACGTAACCCCCAATTTCTTGGGGGTTACGTTGTCGACTTCTCATTTCAAAAGATTGTTATGTGAATGGTTGGTGCATTAAAATCTGCCGCTAGTACAAAGTTTATATAGTTAAATGTTGATAATTATTCGTTCTAGATGCACTAAAACAGCTCGACCTTGAAGACTAATTGGCCTTACGCCCCACAGGACTAAGCAATTGAAGTTAACAATTGGCAAAAAAATATTTCTTTCGATAGCCACCGCTGGGCTGCTGGTTGTAGGCACTGTTGTTGGGCTTATCTCCTGGGAGACAAGAGATAGCTTTGCTGTTTATTTATCGCACAGGCAATTGTCCCAACAAAATCAGCTCGCACATCGCCTCGAGCAGCTGTATGGTCAACAAGGAAATTGGAAGTATTTGGAGAAGGCGCCATCACGATGGAAAACATTTCTTCTAGAAAATATGGTCGCGCTGAGCGGTGATGAAACAAAATCAATGGACGCTTGGGTGATAATTGGGCTCAATAAAGCGACTGCGCAGGCGAGTGAAGGAAGAGGCCGAATATCAGCTGACGAGGGGCCGGTTGCAGGGCCAACACTTCGCTTGGGTCAACAACCGCCTACGAAAAATGGTGCCCCCGCACTAGCATATGCAGCATGCGTGAAAAAAAAATCTGGTGATAGTGTCTATCTTCAAACGCCTAAAGGCGCAGTTCAGGCAGTCTGTGAACTAGCACCTGATGGGCTATTTGCTCGCCCTATCACTTTGCCTGAACAGACTGACCGGTCGCAAAGGCCTGCACCTCAATCAAGCAGCCTAAGGCCAGACGCCGTCGATGATGCTAACCAAGATAACACTGAACAAAGGGTAAGCCTAGGTGCGTTGCCTGGGCTTGCGAACAGGCTAACGCTTTTTGATACAAATGACCGTGTTGTTATAGGCTTTAAGCCTGGCCCAGAGGACAGGATGGTGACGCGAGTCTTGCAGCAACGGAATAGCACCACCGGAGACGAACTTGTTATAGGCAAACTGGGACTGCATGTCGCCAATGATATGTTTCAAGACATTGACGTGCCGATTAAAAATTACATGACCCGGCTATTATTGATAGCGCTAATAGCCGTAGGCTTTGTATCGATATTTTTTACGTTCATCTTCACAAAAAATATCACGTCGGTAATTCAAAGCCTATCTTTTGCGGTGCGTAACCTCACACTAGGTCGCTACGAGACCTTGGTGAACAACGGTCGTCGAGATGAGTTCAGCGAGTTAATTGATCAGTTAAATCACCTAGCGGCGGCAATCGAGCAACAAGAGGAAAGCCGCAGGCTCTGGGTTGCTAAGACATCGCATGAACTACGCACGCCCCTCTCCGTTTTGCGGGCGCATATAGAAGCACTGATCGATGGTGTTAGAACGCCCGGAGCAAACGAGCTGGAACGCCTGCATCGCGAAGTCATGAGAATTGGGAAATTGGTGACTGATCTAAATGAGTTGTCTCGCGCAGATTCTGGCGCCTTGGCATTTCGTAAAGAACCCACGGAACTATTGTCTCTTATCGAAGAAATCGCATCTGAGTTTAGCGAACGCCTTGCTAAAAATTCATTAAGATTATTATTTAAACGAAGCGGTAGGGTCATGTTGCATGCTGATCAAGATCGAATTCGACAACTCTTTAGCAATTTATTTGAGAACAGCATCCGCTATACCGATGCCCCTGGGGTAATACGAATCACTTGCGAAGCAGCGAGTCATCGAGTCATCATTATTTTTGAAGATAGCTCTCCAGGAGTTGATCCCACGGTCATGGCAAATTTATTTATGCCATTTTATCGTGCAGATCAGTCTCGTCAGCGTGAAAGAGCGGGAAGTGGTTTAGGCCTTGCTATTGGTAGAGCAATTATCATTGCTCACGAGGGGGAGGTTGAAGCGCAGACTTCAGATTTAGGTGGGTTGGCTGTTGTCATTACCCTGCCCTTGTTGGGAGAATGAAATGAACGACCCTCAACAAACAATACTCATTATTGAAGATGAAGTTGACATTGCTGAAATCGTATTGGAATATTTGCAGCGAGAAGGCTATCACTCAATACATGTGCTATCTGGTATCGAAGCTATCAAAATATTGAATATGCAATCAGTTGATTTATTGTTGCTTGACGTGAACTTACCCGGGATGAGTGGCTTTGATTTATGCCGCGAAATTAGAAAGAAATCTCAGATTCCAATTATTATGGCCACCGCCAGAGTTGAGGAAATCGATCGACTGATCGGCCTCGAATTGGGTGCCGACGATTATATTTGCAAGCCATACAGCCCGCGTGAGGTTGTGGCAAGGGTTAAGTCTGTATTGAGACGATCCACACAGATGCTAACTGGTGGAGAAGACAATAAACAATATGAAATCGATCGCGAGGCTTTTAGCTTCAAGGTAAAAGGGCATAGGGTGGATTTGACGCCCTCCGAGTTCAAATTGATAGCAGCTTTAGCGCAGAAAAATGGCCGCGTGATGTCACGATCACAACTGTTAGATGTGCTTTCAGACGATGTCGATGTCTTTGACCGAACGGTAGATAGTCATATCAAAAATATTCGAAAAAAAATAATGATTTTCCTGCCGGATCAGGAAGTTATACAAACTGTTTATGGGGTAGGGTACCGTTTTCATCTGTTCTGATGGGCGTCGTATTAACAGCCACACATTTTCTCCATAATTGACACATATCGAATACATAGTTGGTCTTTATCGTGGTTATGTTCATGATAAGGAGATAGCTATGTCTTTGCTAGATTTTGATCTTCAGTTGCAGGTAAAAACCCCTTTCGCTTTAGCGACCCAAAGCCCTCGTGACGCTGTCGACTCTGCCTTGAGGTCGGGCGCTACAACGAAAAATACATACAACAGTACGACGGCTACCTTGGATTATTTTGAGGCGCACCGGCACTTGTTTAATAAGTTCATGTCCGATACTGGCTTAAATGAAAAGCTGACTCCACGTGAAAGTGAAATTCTCAGCGTACTAACGACAGGTGTCACAGTGAAATTCATCGCTCGGGTGTTGGGGATATCCCCGCATACGGTGAATGCTCACCTTAAGGTCATTTACAGAAAATTCGATGTGCATTCAAAAAACAGTTTGATTAAAAAAATACATAACGTTTTCATATTTTATACTTAGCAACTGCGCAAATAGAATTAGAGATTTCATACATCCTTTAGCGCCGGGTTTTGGCGATCGCGGAAAATATTTGCGTTCTGAGCATCATGACATTGAAAGGTTTTGGTAAATAATATTCTGCCCCGAGTTGCATGCACACCATGGATTGTTCGCAATAGTCAAATCCTGAAATAATGATGATGGGGATATGCTGTAATTTTGGATCTTCTTTAACGATTTTAAGCACGTTGATACCATCCAGCATGGGCATTTCTATATCGAGCAGCATCAAATCAAAGGTTTCTCTGCGTAAGGCTTGAATCGCGGCTAAGCCATTCTGCGCGGTGTCAGTGCTCATAATCCCAATCCGGCTTAGTTCTCGCTTGAGAACTCTACGTAGTGATCGGCTATCGTCCACGATTAAAACCCTAATTTCAGGGCTATCGTTTAACCGGTGCAAGGCGATTTCATGAGAAGAAAGATCTGGCATGTATTTCTCGCGATGGGTCAGTAATATTATTGCAAGGGAAGGAATGCATGACTGGCTTGGTGAAAAGATTGCTGTTGAGTTAATTCTGAGGCTATCTTCTTTGCGTCTACGATAAGCAGTAATCTGCCGGGTAACTTATGAACGCCTATGATTAGTTCCTTTGATGCTTCTGGAAAGTTTTTGGGCGGCGGTTCGAAGGTGTTTTGATCCAGAGCGATAATTTCGCCTACATCATCGACAAGCGCTGCGATGGTGAGGCTAGCTGAGTTGAGGATAACGCTGATCGAGTCATGGTCTGGGCATGGATACCCGAGCTTGAATCTTTCCTGCATGTTGATAGCGGGCACAATCTCACCTCGCAAATTAACAATGCCGCGGACGGTTTTTGGGCTTTTAGGCACTGGTGTGATTTTCAGATCGCGATTGAGCTCCATGACATCGGTCGCGTTAATGCCAAAGAAAAAATCACCTAAATAAAACGTAATAAAATCGGTCAATTTAGACATCAGAAAACACATCAATGGTTTGTGGATAGTTGTTTGACTGTACAGGCGCGTTGTAGAGCATCAGGATCTCCTGGAGATCAATTAAATTGATAATCTGATCACCGCGTATCAGGCAGGCGCGAAGCCCGCGCTGCGGGGGGTCAAGATGATGAAAACGCGCATCGATATGCAGAATATCTTTCACCTGATCTACCACGAGCCCGACCGGGTGATTGTTGAAGTAATGAACAATCACAGACAGAAATTCGCCGACGCGTTTGGAGGATTCGCTTGCGCCCTGAATGTACCTATCAAGATAAATCAAGGGCATGATGCCGTTGCCATATTTCACAACAGCTCTATCACCATTACGCTGAATTTGGTGGGTGGGTACTTTTTCCAATCTTTCCACATACGACAGCTCAATAGCAAGGCCATCTAAGTTGCTAAGCCCGAATAGCAAGATAGCGATTTCCCTGTTGGTAGCCTTGTCTTCTAAGTCTGCTGGTGGGTTCAGTTCGCGCGCTTGTAGCTTCGCAACAAGACCTGAATTGGTAGCAATGCCGTCGATATGTAAGATCAATGCTACGCGACCATCGCCCAGGATGGTCGCGCCCGAGAACTCCATAATATTTTTTAGCCCCTGTCCAATAGACTTGATCACTACCTCCTGTATGTTGAGTATTTCATCAACCGCTAACCCAAATAAAACACCATTTGACTGAAGAACTGCGACATTCAGTGCTTGCTCTTTAGGTGGTAGAGGCACATCGAGCTCTAATTGCTTTGAGAGAAATAACAACGGAACCAGCTTTTCGCGAAGGCGAAATACCGGCACACCATAAAAGTCCTCCAAATCGGTCGCATTACCCTTTGGATTGATATGAATCATCTCGACAACGCTATTTTGCGGGATGGCGTAACGCTCCCCTTGGCAAAGTACAAATAGTGCAGGCATGATGGCTAGCGTCAGCGGAATCTTCAACCGCATATTGGTGCCACGTCCACGATGACTTTCGACTTCTACAGTTCCGCCAATATTGGAGATACTAGTTTTGACGACATCTGTACCGACACCGCGCCCAGATAGCTCTGTAATCAGCTTTTTAGTTGAAAAGCCCGGTAAGAAAATGTACGGTAGCAGTTGGTTATCAGAAAACGATGCGGCATCGTCAGCGCTAGCAAGATTTCGCGTAATGACCTCCCCTCTGACGGCTTCGAAATCAACGCCTGCCCCATCATCCGTAATTTCAATAACAACCGTGCCATTTTCATGAGTGGCTCGCAAAAATACACGCCCAATCGCTGGCTTGCCCATAACCAACCTCTGGTCAGGTGCTTCGATTCCGTGATCGACGCAGTTGCGGATGATATGAACGAGTGGATCCCGAATGCTGTCTAGCAGTGTTCTGTCGAGTTCCGTATCAGCACCTTCTTGAATCACCTCAACTTTTTTTCCAAGTGCTGCCGCGATATCTCGAACCATTCTGGGGAGTTTCATCCATACTTGTGATATCGGCTCCATTCGAGTCGTCATCATGCGCTCTTGTAACTCACGGGTAAGCAAGTCGATACTACGAACCGCAGCGGAGAAGCCATGGTCAAGATATTGATTCGTAAAAGGCAGCAGGCGGTTACGAGCTAAGACCATCTCACTTGCAACATTGATGAGCTTGTCCAGTAACTCGGGATGCACTTTAATTGGGGTCACAAAATCGCTTGATTTAGTAATGATCTGACTCTCGTCGGAATCAGCTTGCGCAAGATCGCCTCTATTAGAGGGCTTAGACGACAGAAGCTGATGAGGGGTAGATACCTTTAAACCGTTGGTAAGAGAAATAAGCGAATGCAAGTTTTGAATCAATACAGTATCGTCCCCTGCAGGCTCCGTGCGATGTTCTTCAGCGTAAGTTATGATTTCCCGAATGATATCGACGGCCCGAAGCAACATGGTTGCCTTGGTGGAGTCAAATTCAAGCTTGCCCTGTCGCAAAACGCTTAGTAGAGCTTCAGTCGCGTGACCAAGACGCTCTAGGCGTACAAATGAGAAAACACGACTATTACTCTTTAGTACGTGCATGCTGCGAAAAATCTTATCGATGAGTTCGCTGTCGCCAGGGTTTAACTCAAGTTCAACGAAACCTTGATCAAGCGTATTAAGAATATCGCGAGACTCATGAATAAACTCGGCAATGGCCTCATCGTCCAGGTCTAGTCTTGGCGTATTTTCCTGGGCTAATGGGGAAAGGTTCCGCGTAGAGACACTGATTTCAGACAATTTTTCAAAATTACTTACATTTGATATTGGATCTGTTGACTGCTGCGCAAGAGTTTGGAGTCTATCGATTAGAACATGGTCATCACCAATGGATTCAGCACTATGCAGGGCCACGTTAATGACGATATCTCGAATTGTCTCAACCGTCTCAAGTAATGTGGTGGCCTTAATTGTGTCAAATGTCAGCGATTTGTTGAACAGTGAAGCCATCAGAGCACCCGCTGCGCGAGACAGTTTTTCAATGCGCGGTAATGCAAAAACTCCGCTGTTACCCTTTAGCGTATGCATCCCCCTAAAAATGCTTCTGACAAGTTCTTGATCAAATGGTGCGAGGACGAGCTTGGTGATCTCATTTTCAAGTGAGTCTAAGATCTCCCGCGCCTCAAGAAGAAAATCTGCAATAATTTCGGCATCTGAGTCTTCCATTTTTCTACTTGATATTGAATTTTAATGGCGCTTTAAAGCTTGAATTGTTTAATGAGCACTTGAAGCTCTACAGCGATTTCGGCTAACTGGTGCGCAGCCACTTTTGAATTAGCGGCTCCTTGGGCGGTGCTTTGAGCCGTTTCAGATACGTAGATAATATTTGACGCAATGTGCTCGCTGCTGCTGGCTGCAGCCGTCACGTTTCGCCCCATTTCGCCTGTTGTGGCCGCCTGCTCTTCTACTGCACTCGCGATCATGCCCGAGATGTCATTTACTCTATCAATGACACTCGTTATTTCGACGATCGCAGCAACGGCTTCTTTGGTATTCGCTTGAATAGAAGTGATATTGTCACCGATTTCATTGGTTGCCTTGGCAGTTTGGCGGGCTAGCTCTTTAACTTCGTTGGCGACCACAGCAAAACCTTTGCCGAGTTCACCGGCCCTGGCCGCCTCAATAGTCGCGTTTAGGGCTAGTAGGTTAGTTTGTTCTGCGATGCTTGAAATCATTTTTAAAACATTACCAATTTCTAAACTGCTCGCGTCGAGTTTCGCCATCGTTGCACTTGCTTGGTGCGCTAATCCCACAGCGTGACTGGCAACAGTAGAAGCTTGTGCAGCATTCATCGATATTTCCCGTATGGTTACGCTCATCTCTTCAACGCTTGAAGCGATCGTCTGGGTATTGCTACTGACTTCACTCGCCGCGGCAGATACAACTTTAGCTTGGGCTGATGTTTCTTCTGCGTTAGCGCCCATCTGGGTACTGACCGCGGCCAACCCTTCGGAAGCAGAGGCAATCGTCGTTGAGCTTCTAGATATAGCTACAAAAGACTGACGCGCGGTGTTGATCAAGCGATTGACTTGCCTGCTGATGTCGAGGAAAAATCCTACTTTGTCTGCAAGTGGTACCTCGCCTGTAAAGTCGCCCGCCGCGGCACGAGAGATGATCTCGCCGATTTGCTCAGTTGTCTGCTGTGCCTTGATGTTGTTGGCTTCAACTTCTGCCGCCATTTGAGCTGCTTGCTGTAAGCTCGTTTGTAGCGTGAGTACATCTTTCGCGATTACGCCGATTTCATTTTTATAATCTATGTAGGGAACCTCAGTATCGAGCTGGTTGAGTGTTAAATCATTTATAGACTTCGATAAACCACCGAGCGATCGTTTAATCGAGTAGTTAATTAAAACGCCTAACACTTGACTCAATATGAGGCTGATCACGAGCCCTACCCATATCATCTGCGAGAGTTGCCCAGCTAGATCCCTATTCACTTCGTAGTTTTTTTTAGCGCCCGCTATTTTCTCCGTAGCGACGTCAGCAAAGCTCTTTATCGTTTGAGCAAGGCTGTCTTGGTATTCTTTACTAATAACTATTTGGTAAGCCTTGTTTGCACCGTCTTCGGTTTCGCTATTTTTTAGCAAATGATCAACTCTTTTAAGCCAATCACCTAGATGCTCTTGCGCAGCGACTAACTGTGCGTGCAGGGAGGGTCGAAAGATGGTGCCCTTGGCTTTTTCTAACGTTGTATAAAGTTGCTTTTTGAGGGCTTCAATATCTTCTACCGCCCTCTTCACTGTTTTTGTGTCTTGATGACTGACGGCAAGTAACGTTCTGTTGAGAACACGGCCTATCACGTTAACGTCGCGATTTACCTGTTGGATCAGTGAGATGCCTATCAGGTCCTTTGAATACATCTGTTCAGACGAGTCGACCAGCGCCTCGACGCGCCATATTGTCAACCCAGACATAATGGAAATCATTGTAATGATGAGCAGAAAGGTAATGGTGAGTTTGGTTCCCAGGGCCAACTTTTCAAAATGATTAAACATATTGATACTTCCGGTGAATAACGCGCGTAAGCGCAGTTTGGACGGATATTAAAGAGAGAGCAGGACTAAAAAAGTAAACGACTAGATAAAAGCGAAGAGTCTTGCAGAGAATTCATTTGAAACAGTTATAGCGACTTTTTGACTGTTTGCCCATACCCCTTAAATAAGGGATTGAATGAATGTAAAAAAAGATTCTTTTGGTACGAACGTTGCTGATCCAAGTTACGTCAAAGCAATTTGATTCGAGTTAGACTTCCGGATTACCCACCATTTTGTAAAGTGCCGCACCCTTTGAATGCACGCCGAGTTTTCGATATATTGATTTCAAATGATCGTTCACGGTGTAAGGTGATATTCCCAGGACATTAGCCATTTTCTTGACGGAGATACCGATCATCAGAAGTTTGAGTACATCTTTCTCTCTACTGGTAAGTGTGATCTTCAAGTCAATTCGAGATGACGCAGCTAGTATGTTTATCGTACCTATCAGACCTAGCAATTCGCTTGACTCGCTCAGCAAGGGCGCTTTGATAATCTGAACACTTACCAACTTGTCAGCAAGCTTGACGGCGGATACATAATGATGAAGTTTGCTAGTCTGTAGCACCTCAGTATCTGAGGTGCCTTCTATCGGTGCAAAAAATGTTGACGACACCTCCAGCGATGTTTTGTTTATAATTTTCTTGGCAGGCAACCCCAAAAAATTTTCAAAACCTTGATTGCAGTAGATATAGACACCGTTCGTATTTTTAATAAATACGGGCGAACTGAAAAGGTTCAGAAAATCTAATTCAACTGAAATGCGAGACAGCATGTTGAGCATTTCCCCTTAAATAAGGGGCTTATTGGGATGCCCGAGCAGAGATAGAATTTATACGCTTGTGTCCCCCATATTTTTGGGGGGGGGTTGTATTTGAATTTCGTTTAGAGCATTAGTAACCAAGCCACATTAAGATTTTGCAGAATCTTGTGTGAACCGTTCGCTCGCTAAAGACAGCCCAAGTTCGTTAAGCGCGCTCTGTATTTCCGTAACCGCGGTAGCACCGAGCATGGGCAATCGCTTTAGCTTCTTGGGTGAGTAGCTTGTCAAGGAGTCCAGAGTATTTATCGAGTTGAATATCAAACCAAGGTAAACCCGACGGGAGAGATTGAGTACACCAATCCCCTGATCCAAGACCTGCTGTCCCAGGTCGTTCTCATCGATTACAGCGGTGAATAATTTGCCTATTTGGCATTGAATAAGTTCAGATTCCTTCAATCGATTTTGAAAAAATAATTCGAGCTTACGTTGAATGCCGTTGTGCTTACTTAGACTATTACTTCGATACTTTTTATCTGGCATGACAGGCTTTTCTCAAAATTACATTGAAAGACAGTAAATG
Source organism: Bordetella parapertussis (assembly GCA_943331855.1). GTDB lineage: Bacteria > Pseudomonadota > Gammaproteobacteria > Burkholderiales > Burkholderiaceae_B > Zwartia > Zwartia parapertussis_H. Next base: position 3,606 of record CALQNE010000056.1, on the reverse strand, counting down.
CAGATGCGAGTGATCGCAACCCCCTAAAACAAGGGGTGTTATGTTCAGTCGCTTAGAAATCTAATTTGCCTTTGTAGCTGTTCTCACTAACAGTCCAGAGGCAAATATATGGCATCGAGCTTTAGATTTTTTTATATTGTTTTTGTTGCAAGCAGCCTTGTACCATCCATGGGTTTTGCGCAGGATGCCGGTGCGTTGCAGCAGCAGTTTAGGCAACAGTTTCAGCATTTAGGGCCTCAAGTCCCGGCGCCGGCGCAGCAGTCAATACAAAATAAACCCGTCGACACAGATGAGGTCAAAATATTTGTCAAGGCTTACCGATTTTCGGGCAACACGCTTATTAGTCATGATCAATTAAACGAAGTGGTAGGACCCTGGACAAATGTCCATATAACATTTGGCGATTTAGAAAGCGTTATTCAAAAGATACAAGACCTCTACATGCGAGCCGGGCGCCTTGCGCTAGCGATTGCACCACCTCAAGACATTGAAGATAGTCAAATACTTATTGAGATTAATGAGGCTAAGTGGGGTACCACTATTGTTGAACCAGCTGTCGTGGATCAACCATTGAGAATCCAACGTGAAGTGGTAGGGCGGTATTTTGATCGAACCATCGACATTGCCCAATACATTGAGACCAGGTCTGTCGAACGCGCTCTCTCGTTAGTCAATGAACTGCCTGGCGTGCGCGCAGCCGGCGTGTTTGAGCAAGGAAAAGCCATTGGGGAAACCAATTTCAGGGTGGCGATAGCGGATACTCCCCTTTTAAGTGGGCAAGCGGCGCTGAGTAACTACGGGTCGCCGGCTACAGGATCCGAGCAGACAATTGCTGGGTTGAATTTAAATAATCCTGGAGGGATTGGTGATCAGCTTACCTTGACTGGGCTTGCAGCCCGTGGGTCAACTTACGGCCAATTGGGCTATTCGTTACCCATGGGCTATGACGGCTGGCGCGTCGGGGTGCAAGGTAGTTATCTCAACTACGAAACCCTATCAGGCTGGGGAGCAAATCAATCCCGAGGCTTTGCTAGTACCGCCGGACTGAATTTAATGTTTCCGATTGTGCGTCAGCCGGATAATAAGCTTGACGTGGGGTTCGCTCTGGAGAGTCGTCACTACAGTAACAGCGCTGCCGGCTCAAATATTAGTAATTATCAAGTCAGTGCTTTGACAGCGGGTGTGAATGGCGCACTGTTGCAAACTAGTCAATCAGTCGTTAGCTATAGTTTGACGGGGACCTTGGGTAATTTGACTATAAACAATGCCACGCAGTTTGCGCAGGATAGCGTGGGCCCTCAGACTTCTGGGGCATATATGAAATTAGGCTTCAAGATTGGCAAAGTTTCGGAGCTTGAATTTCTATCGCGTACCTCTTGGTTAGTTTCATTGCAGGGACAAATCGCAAATAAAAATCTATCCTCATCCGAGCAAATATATATGGGAGGCCCTTTGGCCGTGCGCGCCTACCCCTCAGCTCAAGGGGCTGGATCACAAGGTGCGATATTGACCAATGAACTGCAGCACAGACTGGATGAACACCTAAAGATTGGAGCATTTGTGGATATCGGTTACGTACAACAATACGTCAACTTATACCCTAGCTGGCAAGGTCTGACCGGGGCGGGTAACAATTATTTACTTGCAGCAGTTGGGCCTACGCTAAGCTTCAATTATGATAATTGGTCAGTGGATGGAACGCTAGCATTTCGCATTGGGGACAATCCTCTTTACAATTCTAGTGGCCAGCAACTAAACACGGATAACGCGTACCGTTCCGTTCAAGCTTGGATCCAGATTCGGTATTCCTTCTAGGCCCAGTTGAGACATCGCCTAATCTTCAATCGATAATTTATCCAGCGCCAAGTGTATTCAGAGGGGGTGCGGCAAAACCCCGTGCTGCAAACCCTCGTTAGGTAGTCTGGCGGACCACTTCGATCTTGAATTTCTCGGCAAATTCTTTCAAGCTCATGAACGTGAGCAATAACACCCCCCCCTAAAGTTTGGGATGTTCCTGGTGACCGCTTTGAAATCTAATTGTCTTCACTTGATTTTCAAAATAAGTTTGATGACGGGTTAGAGGAAAAAAACGATGGAAGTGGCACCGGCAGTAAAACAACCCGCGGAGCAGAACACAACTAGTTCTGAGGCAATTCCTGTGCTTAGTAGTGATGCACCGTTGGCTGAAATACCGATTGCCGCACCTCAACGCCCGCCGGTCATCATCTTTGTTGAGCCCACGCAGCGTCCTAACCAAAACGCTGTTGCTGGCGTCACCTTTGATTTTAATTTTGGCTGCCGTATTGAACTGGAGGCCGATCCTTTCGGGGCACTTTGGACGATCAGATTAAAAGATTTAGAAACAGGCGTCACCCTAGTTGACTCGCAGATTGCGCAAGGGACGATCCACTCCACCAAGAAATACTATATTCCCTTTTGTATTGAGGTCTTTCAGCGCGAGAAGTTAGTATTTTCGCATGATTTGAATCTTAGAGATAAAAAAGTATTAGTGCAAATGCCCGTGGGTACGCTGGGCGATACCTTGGGCTGGTTTCCTTACGTAGACCAGTTTCAAAAAAAGCACGGCTGCGAGCTTACTTGTTCAATGTCACAGGTGACCATCGATTTACTTGAAGATGCCTATCCGAATGTCACCTTCGCACCTATGGATAATATCGATACCTCGCAGTTCTATGCAACCTACCGGCTAGGTTTGTTTTTTGATGACTGGGGGTGTACCCATCAGCCAGTGGATTTTCGCTATGCTGGTTTGCATAAGACTGCCGCTTATATTCTTGGGGTCGAGCCCGTTGATATTCCTGCATCGCTCAACTTGGGCGAGAATCCGCGCAGCATTACAGAGCCTTATGTGTGCATTGCGGTGCAAAGCTCGACTTTGTGCAAGTACTGGAACCATCCAGGCGGCTGGATCGCGATCGTCAAATGGCTTAAATCTTTAGGCTATCGGGTGCTTTGTATCGATAAAGACAGCACTCATGCAGCTGGTTTTGTGCAAACTTCGATCCCGCACGGGGCCGAAGACTTTACGGGCAATCTGCCTTTAAAAGATCGAGCACGACTCTTGGCTCACGCTGAGTTTTTTGTGGGAGTTTCAAGTGGTCTCGCTTGGCTAGCCTACGCAGCAGGCACGCCTGTTGTGATGATTAGCGGCTTTACCCATCCTCTAAATGAGTTTTATACGCCGTACCGCGTCATAAATTATCATACCTGTAATAGTTGCTGGAATGACCCTCGCCAGATGTTCGATCATCATGATTTTTTCTGGTGCCCTAGGCATAAAGGTACAGATCGTCAGTTCGAGTGCTCTCGGTTAATAACAATTGATCATGTTAAGCGCGTTATTGAAAAGATGCCTAGCGTGGCGAGACGGCTTGGGGCATGCGGTGCTACTCAGGTTTCTGACTTAGACCCGACGAGCTCTCACGCTTGGGAGCAAAAAAATCTCGTAGTCAATACTCATCCCAACTAATCTGCGCCGCATAAACAAGATGAGACGGCAGACTCAAGCGGCACGACTTTCCCGAATCCGTTTTTTTGGGCGCAAGAAAGTGCGTGTTGCAGGTTTGCTCATCAGTCTATTAGCGC
>CALQNE010000055.1 GCA_943331855.1 Bordetella parapertussis | reverse complement strand
CACCGAGCGACTTAGAAATTTTTTGAAAAATAGCCCTGGCCATCCAACCTTTGATCCGCGCAATCGGCACAAACGCCCAGAGGTTTCTTCGCATCTGATGGGTTTAATTCAAGCAGATGAAATTGCGTCGACTGCCTTGTTTCTTGCTTCAGATGAATCCAAACGGATCACGGGTCATTTAATGATGGTGGATAGCGGCGCTACTGCGTGGTAGGCACGCAGTTAGCGCTAAAGAGCTAACTCGTGAGCGGACACGACACAACCAGAATGAAAGCGTCTAAGCTCACTCACTCACTTAACTTAAGCGTTTGTTTTGCATTCGTAAACATTGCCTTTTGCTCTGCCAGATAGACTGCATACTCTTTGGGATCCAGCAAGGCGATCTGTGCGCCCATCGAACTTAGGCTATCGCTCATTTGAGTCTGATATTTTTCACTCGCTTTTTTAGCCGCTAGGTAGATCGCGTCGACGACTTCTTTAGGGGTATCTTTGGGTGCAGAAATACCGTACAGCGCGCGGCTTTCAATTTTGTAGCCAAGCTCTTTTAAAGTGGGTACGTCTGGAAACGCGATCAAACGCTTATCGCCAAAGACCGCGAGTGCACGCAAACTGCCCGAACGCACGTGGGCTAAAGCAGGGCCAACTGCGGCAGAGGATAGTTCAACATGCCCACCAAGCAACGCCGTTACCGCCGGGCCGCTGCCCTTCTCTGGGATGTGCGTCCATTCGATCCCGGCCTCTTTCGCAAAAATCTCAGCAACTAAATGCGTGACACCCATCGCACCCGAGGTGGTGTAATTGATTTTTTTAGGATTCTTTTTAGAGTAGTCGATCAGCTCTTGCATGGTTTTCCATTGCGAATTTGCCTTCACGACTAGGATGAAGCCCCCCTCAGATAAAGATGCGATGGGCGCAAACGACTCTGTTGAGTACTTGATCTCTTTATTGAAGGTTGGCACAACCACGATCGACCCTTGCGAGGTACCGACAAGGGTGTAACCGTCGGGCTGGCTCGAGGCCACTAACCCTGCCCCGATGCCACCACCTGCACCGGGCTTATAGGTCATGATGACCGATTGCCCCAAAAATTCACCCATCTTGTCGATGAACGGACGAAGCATGTTGTCGGTGTCACCCGGTGCAAAAGGGATAATCACTTGCACGGGTTTCGTTGGAAAAGCATCGGCGGCCTGCGCTGCGGGTAATGCCAACAAGCTCAGCGCCAGGATGAAGGCAGAAAATATGTTCTTTTGCGTCATGAAAGTCCCCTTTATTTAGTACTTGATAGGATTATAGTTCGGCAATTGATTTCCGCTACTATCTTGCTAATCTAAAAAAATATAAAACAAAGCCATGTTTGCCCGGCCAAGGAGACTCAGTTGAAATCTATTTTGTATTCAGTGCAGCTCATTGCGCTTGGACTATTGTTTAGCGCGGGCACCTACGCGCAGCCTTATCCCAACCGCGATATCACCTTCATCGTGCCCTACGGACCAGGGGGCTCAACTGACCCGATCTCCCGTTACTTTAGCAGCGCCCTGGAAAAAATACTCAAGACCAACGTCAACGTCGAAAACAAACCGGGCGGCTCAGCATCGATCGGTACCAGCGCTGTTGTACGTGCCAAGCCCGATGGCTACACGATCGGCTTGGGCACCAATGCATCCCTGGCCTATCAACCCTTGATCAACAAAACGCTGATTTACACATCGACCGACGACTACGCAACAATCACAAAACTTGTTGATCTGCCTACGCTGATCATCGTTCGTCAAGATGCACCCTGGAAAAACTTCGACGAGTGGCTGGCAGATGTGCGGCAGCGTCCCGGCAAAATGCGTGTGTCAGTATCTGGCGTACGGACAGCCCCTGACCTGGCCATCCAAGAGCTCAACAAAGTCGCGAACGTGAAGATTGCCTCGATCCCCTTCAGTGGAGGTGGCGGCGAAGCCGTGATTGCCATGTTGTCGGGCCGCGTAGAAACGTTAGCGACTCAGGCACCAGGCGTTGTCTCGCACGTTCAAGCGGGCAATGCGCGCGTGCTTGCTGCATTTATGAAAGGCTCTTATTATCTTTTCCCGGACGCAGCATCGATTGTTGATGCCGGCTACAACGTCACCTTGCCTGCAGCCTATGGCGTTATCGCACCTAAGGGTATGCCCAAAGAGATCACTGAGCGCCTAGTTGCCGCATCTTTAGAAATCACTAAAAGTGCAGAATTTAATGAGTTTGCAAAAAAACACGGGTACCTGGTTGATGCACAGGGGCCAGAGGCCTTTCGTAAAGAGCTCGATGCGTATAGCGTTCAATTTGCAGAGCTGCTTAAATTTTTAGACAAAAAATAAGCAACAATCCGTACGCCAAATCTCCTAGCTTTACTCGCATGGGACTTATTACACAGCAGCCTGAGCGCGGGCTAAGGCCTTTGCCTTAAATTGATCTTTCTCTGCACATGCACGTCCCCACTCCAGTGTTTTAACAGCGCGCTCAAACTCATAACAATCCACCACCTGGCCATTGACCTCGGTCATAGACTCGCCCGCTAGCAATAGGCCTTGGTAGGTGTCTAATACTGATTGAGCCCAGGTCATTTCTTCTTGAGTTGGCGCTAACCCGGTGCATAAGGGCTCAATAAAATTCGGATGTAGTGCCGTGATCTGGCGTACGCCTGCAGCGTGCAAAATTTCAGCTTCTTTGATCGCATCTTCACGCTGGTCCACACGTCCAGTGGGGTTGTGTACAAATACACCGCCAGAAGATTCAATCCCTAAACTCATCGCGGCGAGCGCCACATAGGATGAGGTATAGGCATACTGATCAAAATCGACAAACATCTCAATGCCTAGGTTGACTGCCATGTCGTAGCCTGTACCGCCGCCCATTGACCAGATTTTTCGGGGTGTGGCCGAGAGAATTTCGTAAATATTTACCACACCCAGGGCAGTTTCGATCATGGGAGACAGTTCGATATAGCCCACTGGCACGCCGTGCTCTTTTTCTAGCTCGGTGATCAAGTCATGCGCGTATTGCATTTCAGCTGCCGTATCAGTCTTAGGCAACATAATGCGATCAACACCGGGCCATACCGAACAAGGTAAATCCGCATCGACAAAAGGCTTGTTAATACGCACATAAATACTTGCGCCACCTTTGTTCGCTTTTGCAATCGACTCACGGATCAATCCTCGGCATCGGGCCTTTTCGGCCAACGGGATCGAGTCTTCGATATCTAAGATATAAACATCCCCCCCGCGTGTCCAGGCCTTATCGATAAAGCGTGGATTCGTTGGGGTTACAAACATCGTGCAGCGGGCCACTCTGTGCGTCATGGTATTTTTTCCTGAATCAGGTCAATTCAATGATTTAAGGGAAATCGCTTATTGTTGATGCGCTTGAATTTTTTGTTGATCGCGCAAGGCCACTCGGTCGGCCCACTCAAGATAAACCTCAGCGCGCAAATCAACAGGCACATCAATCATCTTGCCGTTCAGCGGCACTGAGGCCAGACCCCGCTTTAAACCCTCTGCAAACACCTGGCGAACCTCTTTGTAGTACTCGACCTCGTCGGCACTTGGGCGAAAGCCCTCATTGCAGAGTTTTACCCAAGAGGGATGCGCGCATAGTGCCCCTTTGAACCCAGTGTCGCGAGCGCGAAGGATTGCTCTCTTCAGCGTGGCTTCATCCACTTCTTTTTGTGTGATGCAAAGCGGATAACTCATACCTTGCGCCTGCCCATTCACTGCAGTTGCCACGGTGATGATCTGCCCTTTAATGAACTCAATCGGCTCGACCTCGAGTGTGGTCTGAAAGGGAATATCAAGATTTGCATACAGCGCTTGCTCGTTGATCGTCAGCGTTCCAATCCTTGAGCTTGCACGCGCGATCTCTAGTGAATTCCAAACACCTTGTGCGGTGGTGATTTCAAGATCAATTTCAAGCGAACCTTGAAGGATTCCTCTTTCAAGTTCAAGCGCCTCAAGCTTTGCACTGGCCAGTACAAGCTCGGTTGCGTCAGCTACTCCAACCAATACGACGCCCGTCAAACCCGCAAATACGGTGGCATCAAGTTCAGCGTAAGCAGTTTGGGCATTCAGGCGAACAAACACTTCAGCACCACCCCGCGAGGCGGCTGCGATCGCCATCGGCATTTGAATCTTCAGCGTCTGCTGCCAGTTTTGCGCAGAGTTTTTAACAATATATAGCACAATCGCATCGGCCCAAGAATCAAAGGCTTTTTCGGCAAGTTTGGGATCATCAATTGATAACGCTATTAATGAACGACGAATATAAGGTGGCATCGCAAGGTATCCAGAGAAATAATGCGCAACAATTTAACTTTTTAACCTTCAGCCGGCTTAGACAAAACCCGCATGAACAGGGGCAACTTGCTCGGGTACCGCACAAACACAGCCACTGAATCCCAGGAGTCGAGCCTCACGCGCGGCACGAAGCGTGTCCGCCACTGAAGCCAAGCCACCACGTGAACCTGGCCTCCAAAAAGCCCCAAGTGGTTGCTTGCCCAACATGCGCGCTGCAACCAGCGTACGCGTCATTAAAAACCGATATAAGCGAAATTCGTTTTGCGGCACTGCGCCAAGCATCATCGACAAGTCAATCCGCCCCACACCCATCGCCGTAATTCGATTACTGGCTCGACCTAAGGCATCTGCATTCCAAAAGCTTTTTGCTGACTCCAGCATTAAGACAATTTCGATGGAGCCCACCTCAACGCCACGTGCTTTTTCAAGCTCAGTAATTAAGGCATCTATTTCTACAATATCGGCAGGTTCTTCAGGTGATGGCAACACAATACCTGTCAAGCCGCGACTAACCGCGGCACGCACATCTGCCCAACGCGTTGCCCGATCCACACGCACAAACACTTGTGCGGATGCTTCAGCAAGTTGCGCAATCTGACCGCTTAAGCCCGCCCGCGCACTTTCTTTGTTTTTAGGGGGCACGGTGTACTCAAGATCAAGCACGATGACATCAGCGCCCTGCGATTGAACAGGCGTCGGGACCGCAGACTGATCCGCAGGAACAATCAACCAGGATCGTCTTAGATTTTTCTTTGTCGTCATTGTTATCGCCTTTAAATGATCTTTCGCTCTTTTAAACTCAACTGCATCTGAGCATCGATGCCGATACGCTCGAGTAACTCGGCCGTATGCTCGCCAAGTTCAGGTGCGGGTCGACGAATGGCCCCAGGCGAGTCAGACAAACGTGGAACAACCGCATGCATCGGGATCGAACCCATCTCTTTATCGGGCATATCGACCACAATCTGGCGGGCGATCACGTGCGGGTCTTTAATAAATTGATCGACCGAATACACCGGGGCCGCGGTAATCTCATTCTGTTCGAAAAAAGCCATCCCTTCTTCAAGCGTATGGCTTGAGATGAAGGCTCGAATGGGCGCCTCGGCCTCATCCGCATGCGCGACCCGATCTGCGTTGGTACGAAAGCGCGGATCGGTCAACATCTCAGGTACACCCAGAGCGGTATATAAGCGATTTACCATCACTTGCATTGAAGCCGACATCGAAATCCAGCGACCGTCTTTGGTCGGGAAGACATTGCGCGGGCCGGCAGTATTTGAGCGACTTCCCATGCGCGGATCGATCTTTTGCGTCAATTTATAAACGGCCGCCGAGGGACCCAACACCGAATACATCGGGTCAAGCAAGGGCAAGTCAATCACCTGACCACGACCTGTTTGATCCCGATGTCTGAGTGCGGTCATCACAGCAAACGAACCATATAAGCCGGTAATCATGTCAGCCATCGCTAAAGGCGGCAACACGGGCTCGCGGTCTTCAAAGCCATTTTTAGCCGCAAAGCCCGATACGCCTTCAACCAACGTGCCAAACCCCGGCCGCAAACGATATGGGCCGTCTTGCCCCCACCCTGAAATTCGTACCACCACAATCCCCGCATTTCTTTTTAATAGAACATCTGGCCCAAAGCCCATTGTTTCTAAAGTGCCAGGTCGAAAATTTTCAATCAATACATCAGCTTTCGCAACAAGCTTTAGTAGTAACTCTTTACCTTCACTCGCACGCAAATCAAGCGTCAGGCTTTTTTTGTTCCGCCCGTACACCTTCCAGTGAACGCTAAAACCTTTGATACGCCAATCGCGTAAGGGATCGCCCTTTCCAGGCTGCTCGATCTTAATCACCTCAGCACCAAAATCTGCGAGTTGAAGACTTAACATGTTTCCAGCCACAAGACGGGTCAAGTCCAGAACAACTAAACCATCAAGGGGACACGACGCATCGGTCGAAAAGGGAGTCATACTGTGATTAACCTCTAAATTTTGGATCAAACCAATCGCGCAACGAATCGCCAAACAAATTGAACGCAAATACTGAAAGAGAAATGGCTACCCCTGGAAACACAATCATCCAGGGTGCCTCGCGATAAAAATCTGTTGAACTACCGGACAACATCAAACCCCATGCAGCCGTCGGCTCGGTGACGCCAAGCCCCAAGAAAGACAAAGAGGCCTCAAGCAAAATTGCCTGAGCGATATATGAGGTTAAGACAATCAAGTATGGCGCCGTAACATTCGGTGCGATATGAATAAACATGATTCGCCAATTTGAATAGCCCGCAGCACGCGCAGCGTCAACATAAAGCATTTCACGAACAGACAACGTGGCAGCCCGTACAACCCGAACCGCCCGCGGAATAATCGGCAACGCAATCGCCAAGATTAAGTTCAAATCAACGCCAGCGACAACCTTACTACTTAACATGGCCACCACCACCACGGCCAGCACAATCACTGGAAACGACAAGAGGATATCAATCAACCTTTGCACCAACAAATCTGTCTTGCCACCAAAATAAGCCGAAGCAACTCCGATCGCAGCACCGATGGTACAGCCCAAAAAAGAGGACCAAAAGCCAATCGACAACGCGGTGCGAGCTCCATATACCAGACGCGAAAAAATATCCCGTCCAAACTGATCGGCACCCAACCAGTGCGTCGCACTGGGACCGGTCAACATGGCCGCGAAATCTATTTCAACAGGATCATACGGCGCAAGCCACTGGGGTGCACAAGCCGCAATCAGCATTAGCAAAATAATTAAAAAACCTACGGCCCCTAAAGGCTGTGTTTTTATAAAGCGCGTCACACTATTCATTTTTTTTGCGCCTCACTTGTACAAAATCCGTGGATCCAACACGCCATACAACCAATCCACGAGCAAATTAATTGTGATGAACATGACGGCAATCAACATCACTAAAGCCTGCAGCAGATTGAAATCATTATGCGCGACGGCATCCACAAACAACCGGCCAATGCCGTTTAAATTAAAAACCTGCTCTGTCACCACAAGCCCACCAAGCAGAAACGCAAATTCGAGACCGACAACGGTGAGCGCTGGCAACAGCGCATTACCTAGCGCATGACGAATAACCACAGTGCGCTCAAACAATCCTTTTGCGCGCGCAGTACGAATATAGTCTTCAGACATCACTTCAATCACCGACGAGCGCACGAGTCTGGCCACGACCGCAGCATAGCGATAGCCCACCGCAAGTGCCGGCCAAATTAGTTGAGACAAATTCGCAATTGGATCGACATAAAAAGGCGTATAGGTCACCGGAGGTGACCAGGAAAATAGCGACAACAAGCCTAAAACGATCATCATCCCCAACCAGAACGACGGCACTGCTAGGCCAGCAATGGTCACGACACGCAAACAGTAATCAATCCATGAGTTACGGTACAACCCTGCTAGTACGCCTAAAGGAATCGCAAAAAGCACCGCAATCACCGCCGACATGATTGCAACTTGCAAGGTCAAGCCAACACGAATACCGATTTCTTCTACAACGGGGCGATTTGTCCAATACGAAATTCCAAAATCCAGCGTGACAAGACCTTTTAACCAATAACCAAGTTGCACGTAGAGTGGTCGATTCAAACCTAAACGCTCTCGCTCTTGCTCGACAACTTGAGCTGATACGTTTCCGCCGTCCCCTCGCAACTTCAGTTCAATGACATCACCGGGCACGACACGCAACATAAAAAATACAAGTACCGCAACTCCGAGCAAGGTCGGAATCACTAACAACAAACGTTTCAAAAGATAAGAACCCATGTCTTCGCTCGCCTAAAGTTTGATGCAGGCAGCAAAATGCCCGGGCCTGATTTCACGCAGTTCAGGAACACTTTCTTGACACTCAGCGCTTGCTCGCGGGCAACGCGTGTGAAATACGCAGCCCGCCAGGCGCCGTAAGGGCGAAGGGATTTCACCCGCGATCGGTTTGCGCACACGGTGTTGTTCAAGATTTGGATCAGGAACAGGTACCGCCTCAAGCAGAGAGATCGTATATGGATGTAGCGCGTTGCCATACAACTCATCGCGGTCAGCGACCTCCATAACATGACCTAAATACATCACCACTACGCGGTGGGCCAAATGCCGGACTACGGCTAGGTCATGTGCAATAAACAAATAAGCGATATTTTTTTGACGCTGAAGATCATCTAGCAAATTGATAATCTGGCCTTGTATTGATACATCCAGTGCAGAGACGGGCTCATCGCACACAATCAACTTCGGCTCAAATGCAAGGGCGCGTGCAATGCCCACCCGCTGACGTTGCCCACCCGAAAGTTGGTGTGCATAGCGTTGCGCCATATCCGGCAACAAACCAACCTGTACCAACAGTTGCTCAACACGCTCTTGGGTCGCTTGCGCTGTTACCGTTTTTTTATAGACTTTTAAGGGCTCGGCAATCAGATCGCCGATCTTGATACGCGGATTCAGCGAACTATACGGATCTTGAAAAATCACTTGGATCTGCGTACGTAATTGTTTTAGTTGAGCGCCAGAAGCCCGCGCCAAGTCTTCACCTTCAAACATGACTCGACCCGAACTGATTTGTTCTAACTGCAAAATCATACGACCAATCGTTGTTTTACCGCAGCCAGACTCACCGACCAAGCCTAAGGTACGACCCGCTTGAATTGAAAAAGAAACATCTTGCACCGCCCGCACGACAGCGGGTGGACTAAACAGGCCAGCGTTCACTTTAAAGTGCTTCGTTAAAGAATCAACTGTCAGTAAGGCGGCCGTCTCGTCAGTGCGCTGCGCCTCAGGCTGACGCGCAACTTGAATGTTCAAATCTTTTTCTAGTGGCGCAGAAAGCTCACTTTCGTGATGACAGGCAGAGAAACGATCCCCTGGCAAGGCAATCAACTTGGGCGCGACGGCACAAGCCTCTGTCCGATAAGCGCAGCGTGGAGCAAAAGCACAACCTACCCCCAGCTGACGCATGTCGGGCGGTTGACCTTCAATCGTTTCAAGCTTTCTGGCACGAGGCAAATCTAACCGAGGTACTGAACGTAGCAACCCCCTTGTATAAGGATGTCGAGCATTCGCAAATAGTTGGCTTGCACGACCTTGTTCAACGGTTGCCCCTGCATACATCACCACCACTCGCTGTGCGTAGCGAGCAACAATCCCAAGATTATGTGTAATTAATACTAAAGCAATACCTAAGCGCTCAGTCAACGATTTCATCAACTCTAAAATCTGCGCCTGGATTGTCACATCAAGTGCCGTTGTCGGTTCGTCAGCGATGATCAATTTAGGGTTGCAGGCCAAACCAATCGCAATCATGACTCGTTGGCGCATGCCCCCAGAAAAATTATGCGGGTATTGCTTTAGACGTTGCTCTGGATCCGAAATTCCAACAAGCGTCAATAGCTCGACGGCTCGCGCCTGCGCTTGGTCAGCATTCATTTTCAAATGCAACCGTAACGGCTCCATAATCTGGCGACCAATCGTCAAGATTGGATTCAGACTACTCATGGGCTCTTGGAAAATCATGGCAATATCGCGGCCACGGAGCGCGCGTAAGTCACGTTCAGGCATGCCCGTCAGCGCTTTACCATCAAAAACAATCTCACCATTTGAAATACGACCTGCAGGCTATGCCAACAAACCCATGATCGCCAACGCGCTCACGGATTTACCACTACCGGATTCGCCTACAATTGCTAGCATCTCTCCTGGGGCAATCGACCAACTAACGCGTCGCACCACTTCAAGCGTGCCCCGCTCTGTGCGAAACTCAACAGACAAGTCGCGCACAGACAATAAGTCACCAGAACGATTCAAGCTCATTTTTTAACCGGACTCAGCCAAAGATCGCCCAAATCTTGATAAATCATTTGGGACGGGGAAATTGTCCAACCTTGGACCCGACTGCTTAACACGACATTGCGACTCATGTGTAAAAATGGCACGGCATACGCCTTGGTCATCGCGCGCATTTCAAACTCGCGCACAAGTTGACGCCTTTTGACAGGATCAAGCTCTCGAGCCTGTTGTTCGAACAATTCATCCAGGACTGGATCCACTGCGAACGTGGCGACTTGGCTACCACGCTCTGCCGACAAATACTTTGACAACCCTGTCGTTGGATCTGTACTCACATCAACAAACGAATCAACCATGATGTCAAAATCACCACTCCCTCTTGCCGCAAACCACCCTGCGGTCTCATGCTGCTTATGCTGCACCTTGACGCCAATCTGACGCCATTGATCAATCATATAAATACCCACCGTCACAAACGGTGCAATATTGCGATTACTCAATGTAAAGGTCAGATTCTCAGCACCCGCTTCTTTTAACAAACGACGCGCTTCAGCACGGTTGGCTTCGATATTTTTACCAAAGCCCGGCCACTGAACGACTTCAGCCTCAGTTGCCGCCCACTTTCCGCCGGGCATTAGCGCACCACCAACCGGGCCAAGAGACGACACTTTGCGCAAGGCGACAGAACCGCCCCAGCGATCAATCGCCAACGAGAGCGCTCGACGCACTCGCTCGTCATCAAAAGGTTTTTTCTTAGTATTGACGCTCATCAACATTTGAAACAACCAATCGCTTTCATAGACTTTGACCTTATCGCCCAAGGTGCGTACAAGACGATCGCGCTCGGGTGGCGCAAATCCGCGAAACTCGGCCAAAATATGTTCGCCTTCCATCGCATTCAACATGGCAGACGTGCCTAAAGTGATTGCGCGAAATCCATCAAGATACGGCCGATCTTTTATAAAATAATCATCGAATTTAGCGCCGACCCAGTGCGATCCGGCGACATGCTCAACAAATTTAAAGGGCCCGGTTCCCAATATATTTCGTGTAGGAAAGTTTGGATCAATTTTGAGTTTAGCTGCGCTATAGATACAGTTCCAAGGTGACGCAAAACCACTTTCAACAATGGACGAGTCGACCTGCTTCATTTTAAAAACAATAGTTCTGGCATCTGGCGCCTGAACACTTGCGACGGTCTCAAACAGGTCGCGACGCGCAGAGACCACCCCTGTTGATGGCGACATAATTCGTTCGTACGAAACCTTGACATCTTCTGAGGTCAAGGGCGTGCCGTCGTGAAACTTGATGTTTGGACGCAACGTGAAGGTGTAGGTCATTGCGTCCGGCGAGACTGACCAGCTTTGCGCCAAATCCCCGACCACATTTGGATAATTGTTTTGCTCATACTTCAGCAGCGTTGAGTAATGCGGCGCCACGCGTTGAATCACTGCAAACGTTTGCATCGCATGGCAATCGTACGAGGGAGGCTCAGCCACGATCCCAAATGACAGGGTTCCGCCGCGCTGAATCTCTTGGGACACGACCCCACCAGAACCGAGCAGCACTATTGCGCTGAACAGCCAACGACTTACTCTCAAGCTGATATGCATGTTTGTCTCTCTGTTTTAATTTCGTTGTCTTTACTCTGCCTGTATACCCGCTGATTTAACAATTTGCTCCCAGCGTTTCGCCTCACTGGCCACAAATAAAGCATAGGCCGACGCCGAGGGGTCAACCGCCAAATCCGAGCCTTGCTCTAGCAAACGTTTCGTGAGCGCAGGGTCAGACAGCGCGAGTTTGGCGGCGCCTTCCGTTTTTTTCAAAATCTCAACCGGCAATCCCGCCGGCGCATGCAGGCCAATCCACCCCATCGCAGCAGCACCGGGATAACCTAACTCAGCTACGCTCGGAATGTTAGGTAAGCTGCTTAAGCGCGCCGAAGACGTCACAGCCAAGGCTTTAAGTTTGCCACTTTGAATGTGTCCCATCACCGAAGGTAGTGACGGAGTCACGATCTGCGCATCACCACTCATGACGGCTAAGATTGCGGGACCACCACCTTTATAGGGCACGTGTACCCATTTAATACCGGCACTGGTTCGTAGCGCTTCACCGGACAAATGCAAAGGCGAGCCAATCCCACCCGAAGCAAAGTACAGTTTTTCTGGATTTTGCTTGCCGCGCGCAAGCAAATCTGCAAGGGTCTGAATACCCGATTCGGGTGAAACCAACACCACGTGCGGCACGGTCACAAATAAAAATACTGCCTGCAGATCTTTGACGGGATCAAAGCTCAGCTGCTTATTCAGGCTCGGCGCGGTGGCCAAACTGGCATCACTCACCAGAAAGGTATAACCATCGGGCGCGGCCTTGGCCACGGTTTGCATGCCGATGACGCCCGCCGCACCGCCTTTGTTTTCGATCACAATTGCCACGCCGAGGCGCTCACCCATTGCTTGTGCAATGCTTCGCGCAACGACATCGGTGGTGCCGCCCGGTGGGTATGGCACGACCCATTTAATCGGCTTGTCAGGGTAAGTTTGCGCAAAGCAAGGCAAGGCGAGCAACACGCTAGCCAGTAAAGCCGCAGCCCCCGCGCGGCATTGAACGAATGTTGTCATCATTAAAGCCCCAAAAGACTAAGCGTATGCGGGCGCGGCCAACGCCATCCCGTTAAACGCCTTCAGTAAGCGAGCCCGCCACTGTGCAAGTGGATCATCCGCCGCCAAGAGTTCAAAATCACTGATCGCACGCGACCATTGAAATTGGCCAAATATTGCGTAGTCGGCGTACAACGGGGTCTCACCTCCAAAAAATGGTTGCACCTTAAGCACGTTTCTAAGCGGACCCAGGCTATCGCGAAACCCCTGCAATTTAGCGTCTCGATCAAGTACGACTTGTTCGAGCGTCATGCCAAAACGTTTTTCGCGGCTTTCTCGAAAATACGCCTGGTTCGCAGCATCAAGGTGCTTATATATGTCCATCAAGACAAACCTGACGATTTGACCTGCATGCACATCGCCAAGATTCGCATAAACCAGGCTCAACGCCTGACCCTGTGGCCCGCCGAATAAAGACGGGCGGTCTGGAAACTGGGTTTCAAGATACTTTGCGATTTCCCATGACTCAAACACCCATTTACCATCGTGCACCAAAACAGGCACTTTGCCCTGTCCACTGGGCTCAAGGGCAGCTTTCTCTAAAAATCGCCAGGGCACCAACTCAGCGTCTAGGCCTTTATGGGCCAATGCCATGCGAATCCGCCAGCAATAGGGGCTAAAGGGACGATTCGTTTCAGAACCGACGAGTTCAAAGAGTTTTAAGGCCATGCTGTGCTCCGTTTATATCTTTTTTTGGTCTGGCACCTTGCCGCTAGCGACACCTTAACCTGAAGATGGCTGTACATAAAGCATAGCCCAGTAAACAAATCTATACTTAGCTTTGCCCGTTTATTCCCGTGCGCAGCTGCATTTTGTTAAAGTTTCGGCTATACCCACAAAAACCTCACTCGGAGCTCTCTTTGACCACTTCAGCACCCACCACCAATCGTCCGAATTCAACCCAGCCGCCCGTTGCGGTGGTGACCGGTGGCGCCCGCGGGATTGGCCTGGCAGTGGCCAAATGGTTTCTAGCCCACGGCTATCTTGTTGCGATTCTTGACACCGAAGCGGCCACACTGAAACAGACCGAACAGGCTCTCAATGATGCGGCGCGTGTGTTAGCCCTGCATTGTGATGTTTCAGTTCCGGCTCAAGTGCAAACCGCAATCAATCAGGTCGAACAAAAATTTGGTCGCATCGACGCGCTCGTCAATAACGCAGGGGTCGCCGTTTTTAAACCCATCGGCGAGACGACCTTTGAAGAATTTCGCTACGTGTTAGGCACCAACCTGGATGGCGCTTTTTTATGCTCACAGGCTTGCATCGCTGTCATGAAAAAAAATGGCAGTGGTTCTATTGTCAATATCGCTGCAATTTCAGGTTTACGCGCCAGTACGTTGCGCGTAGCCTACGGCACAAGCAAGGCCGCGATCATCCACCTAACCAAACAACAAGCGGTCGAACTTGGCACGATTGGCATCCGCGCCAATGTGGTGGCGCCGGGTCCGGTCGATACCGAAATGTCAAAACTTGTGCATAGCGTTGCAATTCGCGCTGACTATTACGACACGATCCCAATGAACCGTTATGGCACCCCCGAAGAAATCGCCAATGCAGTCGGCTTCTTGTGTAGCCCCGAGGCAGCCTTCATCAATGGTCAAGTACTCGCAGTTGACGGTGGCTTTGACGCCTCGGGCGTTGGCATCCCCACCTTGCGTCAGAACCAGGACGGCTCAATCTAAAGCACACACACCGCTTAACCGCGACCTACACCCCTTATCACGAACAGGATATTGTCATGAATCAACCTTACATCGTCGGCTGGGGCCATACCCCCTTTGGCAAACTCGACAACATCGATTTCGTGCAGTTAATTCGTGATGCCGCCCTGCCTGCCATTGCCAGTGCAGGTCTGACACCTAGCGATATCGATGGTATCTTTGTGGGCCATTTCAATGCGGGTTTTGTACAGCAGGATTTCACGGGCGCGTTGATGGGCGTGGCAATCCCTGAGTTCCGTCATACCCCTTCCGTTCGAATGGAAAATGCCTGTGCCACTGGCTCGGCTGCAATCTGGTCAGCACTCGATGCACTGGCCGCGGGTCGATTCAAGCGTGTCTTGGTGCTCGGCATCGAAAAAAT
>CALQNE010000054.1 GCA_943331855.1 Bordetella parapertussis | reverse complement strand
GCATTCAATCTGATTGAACACATGGCGGGCGCAAGTTTTAAAGACTCTGCAGCCTCGATGGGTTATGGCAGGATTTTGTCGAAATTTAGAAAACCCTATCGCACCTTAGATGGCTACATTGGCTTGCTGCCTTACACCACAGAACAATGGCGTCGATTTTTTGAGGTGGCGGGTTGTGACGACGAGGCTAAAGATCCTCGGTTTATGGATCCTTCGCAACGTGCCGTCAACATTGACGAGATGTACGAGATCCTAGAAAAAATCGTAGCCCAGCAATCGACCGAGTATTGGGTGACAACGCTACAGGCTGCAGATATTCCTGTGACCGCTGTTCGCTCGCTCGAAGACTTATTAGAAGATCCTCACCTGAAAGCGATTGATTTTTTTCAAACAGCCATGCATCCGACCGAAGGTGAAATCAAAATGCCAGGGATGGCCGTGCAGTTTTCACGCACACCGGGGTCGATTCGTCGCTTGGCACCTCAATTGGGTGAGCATGGTGCTGAAATTCGTAGCGAACTGAAGACAGACAGGAGATTATCGGAATGAGTGGCCCTTTAGTTGGTGTGCGCGTCATTGATATGACGACAGTATTGATGGGGCCTTACGCCGCTCAGCTGATGGGTGATATGGGTGCTGATGTGATCAAAGTCGAATCGCCTCAAGGAGATTTGGTGCGCGATCTTGGGCCGATGCAGCATCCTCGAATGGGTGCACTCTATTTACATGTAAATCGCAGCAAGCGCGGCATGGTGTTGGATGCTAAAAAACCAGCGGGCCTCGCGGCTGCTCTTAAACTCATCGCAACGGCAGATGTGCTGCTGTATAACGTTCGTCCTCAAGCGATGAGCCGACTTGGGCTGGGCTATGACGAAGTTAAAAAAATCAATCCTAAAATTCTATATGTGGGTACGTTCGGCTTTGGTCAAAATGGTCAATATGGAAATAAGCCTGCATTCGATGATCTGATACAGGGTGCAATCGGTCTGCCTTCTTTGATTCAGCAAGCAGGCTCTGACGTGCCGCGCTATGTTCCATCCAATATTGTTGACCGAACAGTCGGCCTCTATGCGGTAACGTCTGTGTGTGCCGCTTTATTTCATCGTGAAAAGACTGGGCGAGGACAGCGTATCGATATTCCGATGTTCGAGACGATGCTGAGCCATTTATTAAGTGATCACATTGCAGGGCAAACGTTCGATCCGCCGAACGGTCCAGTGGGGTACCCGCGGTTGTTAGCCCCAGAGCGTCGTCCGTATAAAACCTCAAACGGATATGTATGTGCCGTGATTTATACAAACAAGCAATGGGAGTCTTTCTTTGCGGCGATCGATCGTTTAACGATCTTTCAAAACGACCCAAGATTTGTTGATTTGAATACCCGCACGCAGCATATCAATGCACTCCAAGGCATGGCAGCAACAATATTTTTAGAGCGTAGTACTGAGGAGTGGCTGGCGCTACTGACTCAGGCGGACGTCCCGTGCATGCCACTTCATACGCTCGAGACGATCTTTGATGACCCCCATCTTAAAGAGGTTGGTTTATTCAAATGGGATGACCATCCAACCGAGGGCCGGGTACGTCGAGTCGATGTGCCAACGCAATGGTCTGACTCGCAGCCCGTGGTCGGAAGGCCTGCGCCACAATTTGGGCAACATAGTCGAGAGGTGTTGAGTGAACTTGGCTACAGCGGCGCCGAAATTGCGAGCCTGATTGAGCAGGGTGCGACGGTATGTGCGAAAGCGCCATGAGTTCAACCCCAGCGGTTGATGGTCGACTGAGTCATGGCTGAAACGACCGACGCCATTGACTTATCCCGCTGGCTTCGGCCAGGCGATACGGTGTGGTGGAATCAATGCACGGCCGAACCGCTTACCTTAACCGAGGCACTGGTCTCGCAACGACAAACGATTGGCCGCATCTCGGTCTTTATCGGGCCAACCTATACGCCTACCTTGCAGCCCGAGCACCGCGATTACTTTGACATGCTGAGTTACTGTGGGATTGGTGAGAACCGTCGCTTGATTGCGGCAGGGGCGCTTGAGGTGATCCCTAGTCATTGTTCACAAATGCATGGTTTGATACAAGAGGGCACGATTCCGATTGACGTCGTTTTTTTACACCTAAGTCCAGAAGGGCCAAACGGTCAGCGCAGCCTTGGCATTGCCAATGATTACTTGATTGCAGCGGCAAAACGCGCGCGTGTGGTGATTGCAGAAGTGAATCAGCAGATGCCCTGGACGTATACCACTGAGGCGTTAGAAGGGCTCCGCATTGATGCTTTTGTGCACTCGGATCGCCCCCTGATCGAGTTGCATCCTGGGCGCGTACAAGAAGTCGAAGCCAAAATTGCCGAGCATGCTTCTGCGTTTATTCATGATCGCAGCGTGCTTGAAATGGGGGTCGGCGTGATCCCTGAGGCGATTTTGCAATCGCTTAAAGATCGACGGGATCTTGGTATCCATACGGGTATGTTGGGCGATGTTGGTGCAGACCTGATGCAGTGTGGTGCCGTCACAAACGCATTTAAAAACATCGATCGAGGCCTAACGACTGCGGGTGTGTTGATGGGTACGCAGCGTCTCTATGCATACGCGCATGAAAATCGCCAGCTCAATTTGCGTCCGTATAGTCACACGCATGCAGTGTCAGTGATCGCCCAGCTTGATAATTTTGTAGCCGTGAATTCTGCGGTCGAAGTGGATTTGACTGGGCAAGTAAATGCCGAAATCGTGAACGGACAATATGTGGGTGCGACCGGAGGCCAGGTTGATTTTACGCGTGGCGCTCAATTAGCAAAAAACGGGCGATCCATTGTTGCCTTGCCGTCTGCGACTAAAAATGCCCAGCAAAGTCGTATTGTCGCGCGCATTGCATCCGGCAGCGTCACCACGCTGCGCACAGATGCCGACGTGATTGTGACGGAGTGGGGCGCTGCTCAGTTGAAAGGCCAAACACTCAAAGAACGGATGCGACGGATGATTGCGATCTCTCATCCAGATCACCGCGAGAGCCTAGAGCGGCATGCGCATGAAGTACAGAATTAGACTGGGTACAGCATAATCCAATAATAATTATTAATAGGAGTGCATCAATGATTGAACGAATCCATCAGGTGATTAGTCGCTGTGAGCGATTTTTAAACAAAATTGCTGCAGTGATGCTCTTTGCAATCATGCTGGTGGTCGTGTGCGATGTCTTTTTGCGGTACTTTTTTAACTCGCCTCTGTCCTGGTCGTATGAGTTGATCTCACTTTATTTGATGGTGGGCTTATTCTTTTTTGCCCTGTCTGATACGTTGAACCATAACGGGCATGTCAGCGTCGATATTCTTCATAATTACATGCCTTCGCACCTTCGGCATTTTGCCGAATGCGTGGCGTATGGCTGTGCAAGTCTAGTATTTATCGGCATTTTTTATGTGTCGATCATCCGAACGTATGAAAGCTTTATCGGCGGCGATGTCATGGCGGGCGGCATTGCCTGGCCGACGTGGGTCTCGTATGCAGCCGTACCCCTTGGTTGTGGCTTGATGCTATTGCGAATGCTTTTTAGATTCGTTGGGCATGGACTGTCATTGATTCAACGACGTTCTGTCATCGCGTTGCCTCCTGTTGCCGGCACCGAGGAGACTCTGTGATGCTAACAATATCCGTCGTACTGCTATTGTTAGTTTTACTCGCCCTAGGTTGTCCGGTAGCGCTTTCTCTAGCGGTGGCCGGAGCGGTTGGACTTTGGTCGATTGGTGGTCTCAGTATGGTGTTGGGTGTGTTGCAAACCACGCCGTTCTCGGCAGCTAGCTCTTACGAACTTATATCAGTACCGATGTTTGTGTTGATGGCTGAATTCGTTATTCTGAGCGGAGTGGCTGATAGCTTATTCAAAGCAGCGGCAACGTGGGTTGGACGCGTGCCAGGCGGGCTTGGGATGGCCACAGCAATCGCCGGCGCGGGGTTTGGTGCGATTTCGGGTTCGAGTACGGCTTCCGCTGCCACATTGTCAGCGACGACAATTCCAGCGATGTTAAAGCAGGGCTATGAGCCTCAACTAGCCTGTGGAGTTGTCGCGATTTCCGGCACACTCGCCATGTTGATTCCACCCAGTATTGCGTTGGTGCTTTACGGCATTATTGCTGATGTGAGTATCGGTCAACTGCTGGTGGGGGGCGTCATTCCGGGCATCGTTGTCACATTTGCAATTATGGCTACGGTCTACTATCTCGTTTGGCGTGACCCGAGTCGTGCGCCTCTGGGTCAGTCGTACAGCCTCAAAGAAAAGCTGCTGTCGCTTAAAGTTGTTTGGCCGATGTTGATTTTATTTATGGCCGTGACGGGATTCATTTATACAGGCATCGCAACGCCAACAGAAGCTTCAGGCTTAGGCGCCTTTGGTGCGTTTGTACTGGCGTGGCAAGCAAAAAAGATCAATCTGCAAAGCACAACCGATGCATTGACGCGCTCTGCCCATACAAGTTGCATGATCGTACTGATCATTTTGGGCGCGCATATTTTCGGTTACTTCTTTACGTTGACGCAAACCACGCAAGAGCTTGTCAAGTGGATTGGTGCGCTGGATGTCTCGCGTTGGGTTGTGATGGCGATGATCTTGTTTGGCTATTTAATACTTGGTTGCTTGATGGACCAGATCGCGATCCTGATTTTGACTGTGCCAATCGTATTGCCCTTGGTTAAGGCGCTCGGTTTTGATCCAATATGGTTTGGCGTGATTGTGATTGTGACCGCAGAGGTTGGCATGGTGACGCCGCCAGTCGGACTCAATGTGTTCGTGGTCTCGAGGTATACGGGCCGACCGTTGGCTGAAATTTTTCAGGGCGTGATGCCTCACGTCGTGGCGCACATACTCGTGATTGCGTTATTTGTGGTTTTCCCTGAAATTATTTTGTGGTTACCCTCTACGATGAAGTAATTCTTTGATCTAAAAAATAATAAACACATTAACGGAGCCAAGATATGAACAAGACTGGGTTTTACTTTTTAAGCAAAAGGTTGCCTTATGGCATCGTGGCGAGCTTGCTGATGCTTGGTTTGAGTGCATTGGTTCAGGCGCAGCCCATCAAGTTTCGTGTGGGAGACTCATTCCCGAATGGCCACTACATTCCAAAATCTGCAACGATCCCTTTTTTTGACGAGGTCAAGCGGTTGACCAATGGGGCGATCGAGTATGAATATTATCCAGCAGAGCAGCTGGGCAAAGCGAAAGATATGCTTGCGCTTACGCTGGCGGGTGTCGTGGATATTGCTTATGTTGCCCCTTCTTTTGTCGGTGACAAAATGCCACTTGCCGCGGTGGCTGAGTTGCCGTTGAGCTTTTCGACCTCATGTGCAGGCA
Organism: Bordetella parapertussis; assembly: GCA_943331855.1. Lineage (GTDB taxonomy): Bacteria > Pseudomonadota > Gammaproteobacteria > Burkholderiales > Burkholderiaceae_B > Zwartia > Zwartia parapertussis_H. Next base: position 10,019 of record CALQNE010000054.1, on the reverse strand, counting down.
CGGCAGCTTATTGGAAAATTGCGCAAGACGGCGGAATACTGGACAAAAAGGAATTTAAACCGCTTGGCGTGCGCGTGCTGTTCACCTTGGTATTGCCGCCCTATCAGGTGTTTTTTGCCAAACAAAAAATTGAAGGGATCAAAAGCTTTGAGGGAATGAAGATTCGTACGAGTGGTGGTGCAAAAGACATTGCTGCACGCAAACTTAATGCTGTATCCGTACAAATGGCTACGCCAGAAGTCTATGAATCACTTTCAAGAGGAACGATTGATGGCATGTTGTTTCCTTACTCAAGCATTTTGTCGTACGACTTACAAAGTTTAGTAAAGTATTCAACGATTGGTGAAAACTTTGGTAGCTTTATCGTGAATTATGTAATTAGCGAAAAGCGTTGGAAAACACTTCCTGCCAATGTTCAGCAGGCTATGGTGCAAGCCGGTAACATGGTGACGGCTCAAGCGTGTATTGTTTCTGATGAGCGTGAGACGGCTGATGTGATAAAGCTCAAGCAAGCTGGCGATACGGTGGTTGAATTGCCGGCTGCAGATAAAAAGAAATTGCTCGAGTTGATGGCGACGGTCAGTACGGAGTGGGCACAGGCCCTCGATAAGCGGGGCAAAGCGGGAACTGAGATTTTGAATGCCTTTCAAGGAGCGCTTAAATGAAAACATCATTGAAAATTATCACGCTAGGTCTACTCATTACTGCGGTAATGTTTAGTCAAGTGCGGGCTCAAGAAAAGTTGCGCGTTGCAGACTCTCTGCCAGTTGGTCATTTTTTTGCAGAAACTGGCACTAAGTTTTGGATGAGTGAGGTGGCACGCATTTCAGGGATGCCGATACAGTTTGAATACTATCCGGCTGAGCAACTTGGCAAAGCCAAAGATTTGCTTGCCTTGACTCAGTCAGGAGTCGTTGATGTGGGATATGTTGTGCCCTCGTACGCGTCAGACAAAATGCCCTTAAGTGCGGCCGCCGAACTACCTGGAGGCTTCTCGACTTCGTGTCAAGCAAGCTTGGCCTATTGGAAACTCGCACGCAATGATGGAATTTTGGCTAAACAAGAGTACGCACCAAACGGTGTTCGTCTGATGTTTGTGATCGTGTTACCGCCATATCAGATCTTTTCTGGAAAAAAAATAATCGACACATATAAAAACTTAGAAGGCATGAAATTGCGTACGGCTGGTGGAGCAATGGACGCGACTGTACGCAGTTTTTCGGCGGTGCCTGTGCGGATGTCGGCGCCTGAAGTATATGAATCCTTATCCCGCGGCACCATTGACGGCATGTTGTTTCCGTTTGGTAGCTTGTTGTCGTACGATTTGGCGGGTATTAGTAAGTACGGTACCTCAGAGGAAAATTTTGGTAGCGCGGTACTTGCGTATATGATGAGTGAGGCTCGGTTTAAAAAATTACCTTTAAAAATTCAACAGGCGATGGATGAAGCGGGTGAGGCAACGACTCGACGTGCCTGCGGGATCGCAGATAAAGATGTGGCGACGGACATTGAAAAAATTCGACAAAAAGGGGTCACCTTTGTAACGCTTTCGGCCGCAGACAAGAAAATGTTATCGGACAGCATGCAAGTGGTAGCGGCAAAATGGGGCCAAGGCCTTGACCAGCGAGGTAAGCCGGGCACCGCAGTTTTAAAGGCATTTCAGTCTGCAGTCAAAGAAAACTAAGCAGTATGCGATAAATAGTCGATAGTAAAAAATTAATAATTTATTTTTGGACGCATGAACATGGACTTTTCTTTTACACAAGAGCAAGAGAGTATTCGCGAAGCGATCAGTAAGATCTGCGAGCGCTTTGATGATCATTACTGGCTCGAAAAAGATCGGCACGGTGGTTTTCCAACTGAACTGCATCAGGCGCTAGCCAAGGATGGCTGGTTAGGGATTTGTATCCCTGAGCAGTACGGAGGCTCGGGTCTGGGGATCACCGAAGCGTCGATCATGATGCAAACGATTAGTGAGTCTGGCGCGGGCATGAGCGGTGCCTCGGCTGTGCACATGAATATTTTTGGCTTGAACCCTGTGGTGCAGTTTGGCACCGAAGAGCAAAAACATCGCATGTTGCCGCCGTTGATCTCTGGCAAAGAGCGTTCGTGTTTTGCAGTGACTGAACCCAATACGGGTTTAAACACAACCCAATTGAAGGTCAAGGCTGAACGGGTCGGTGATCATTATGTACTGAGTGGCACCAAGGTTTGGATTTCGACGGCCCAGGTGGCTGAAAAAATGTTGATCCTGGCGCGCACGACACCGCTTGAACAGGTGACAAAACATACGGATGGTTTAAGTCTCTTTTATACAAAATTTGATCGTGACTTTATTCGTGTGCACGAGATCGAAAAAATGGGTCGTAAGGCGGTTGATTCAAACGAGCTTTTTATCGATGGTTTAAAAGTACCGGTTGAGGATCGCATCGGTGAAGAGGGCAAGGGTTTTCATTACATCATGCATGGTATGAATGCCGAGCGAATCTTGATTGGTGCTGAAGGTGTTGGTCTGGGGCGCGTTGCGCTTAAAAAGGCCACTGAATACGCTAAACAGCGCGTGGTCTTTGATCGTCCGATTGGGATGAATCAGGGGATTCAGCATCCTCTGGCTGCAAATTGGATGGAGCTTGAGGCGGCAAATTTGATGGTATTTCAAGCGGCCTCAATGTTTGATAAAGGGGAGCCCTGTGGCGCCCAGGCCAATGCAGCAAAGTATCTAGGTGGAGAGGCGGGTTTTAATGCTTGCCAACAGGCTGTGATGACGCATGGAGGTTTTGGCTATGCCAAGGAATACCATGTTGAACGCTATTTGCGCGAGGTCATGATTACCCGAATTGCGCCCGTGAGCCCACAACTGATTCTGTGTTTTATTGCCGAGCGCGTGCTTGGTTTACCCAAATCGTACTAGGAGAGCACCATGGCAGGTTTGTACTTTGAAGAGTTTGAAGTGGGTCAAGTGTTTAAGCATTCGATGACGCGTACCGTCACTGAAATGGATAACGTGCTGTTTTCAACCCTGACGATGAATCCCCAGCCGCTGCATTTAGATAAAGAGTTTGCGTCGAAAACTGAATTTGGACAAATCCTGGTCAATAGCCTGTTTACATTGGGCCTGGTGATTGGTCTGACTGTGGGTGAGACAACGCTTGGCACGACGATTGCAAATCTTGGGATGACCGACACTCGGTTTCCGCATCCCGTTTTTTATGGCGACACGATTCACGTCGAGACGAGAATCGTTTCAAAACGCCTAAGTAAGTCTCGTAAAGATGCAGGCATCGTTGAGTTTGAACATCATGGCATTAATCAGCGTGGCGAAATCGTTTGCATCTGTGTGCGTTCAGGGTTTATGAAATGTCGCCCCGTCTAAGGTGAAATCGGCGTTGAGCAACATCCGATCGACGGACACTAAAATGTCTGTTGTGGTGTTGGTGGTCTGCTTTATGTTCAATTTGTTAGGGCGTGGCATCGGAGATGCCTATGTGACGTTTCTGTTGCCGCTCGAAACACTATTTGGCTGGAGCCGGTCAGAGATCTCGAGTGTTTACTCGATTTATATGTTGGCGAATGGATTTTCTGCTCCGTTTATCGGCATTTTGTTTGACCGCATGGGCCCACGCATTGTGTACGCGTTGGGATTCTCCAGTTTAGGTTTGGGGTATTTGACTGCCGGCAGTTTGACCGAACTTTGGCAGTTTCATTTGTGCGTTGGTGTGGCAGGTGGAATTGGGGTCACGTCTTTGGGGATGGTACCCGCCCAAAGTTTGATTAGCCGTTGGTTTCCGCATAACACCAGCACGGCGATCGGAATCGCGTATGCAGGCTTCGGTGCAGGTACGTTAGTGATGGTTCCTTTTGCACAATATCTCAACGAACTGGTCGGTTGGCGCCACGCCTACCAGATCCTGGGCGCAATGATCTTGTTGATTTTGCCCTTTGTGATGGCGTTACCTTGGCGCATCATCCGAGCAGGCCACTCTGATTACGTGCGGTCTGTGGCTTCGATTCCGCGGGCAACGCATATGCTCGCGCCACTGCGCGCCGCAATCAAGTCGCCCGGTTTCTGGGCGCTCGGACAGGCATTCTTTTTTACGTCCGTTGTCATCTATACCGTGTTGGTACAGGCGATCGCGTTTTTAGTTGAGTCGGGGTTCACTGCGCTTGAAGCCGCCAGTGCATTTGGGGTGGCGGGCATGCTCTCAGTACTTGGCGTTGGCTCATCAGGAAAGCTTGCCGACAAGTTCGGTCATCGCGTGATTGTAAGCATCACGTTTACCTGTACGTTTTTAGGGCTCGCGAATTTGTTGGCAATGGCCTTTTATCCGTCTGGGTGGTTTTTAATTGGGTTTGTTGTCTTTTTTGGAATTGCTCAGGGCGCCCGTGGTCCGATCATTTCCGGGCTGTGTACAAGATTGTTTCCCGGCCCTGGGCTGGCGACTATTTATGGCACCTTGTATACCTTTATGTCGATGGGGGCTGCGGGCGGAGCGTTGCTGTCAGGTTGGCTGCACGACGTGACAGGCGGTTACACCGTGAGTATTATGTTTTCGATGGCTATGGTTTTTTTAGCAGTGTCTCCCTTTTTATTCTCACGTACGCTGCGTAAGTTTGATTAAGTATGGTCCTCAGACTGATTCGTTTGTACGGACTCTCTTGACCTTTACCTAGATTATGGGATCATGCCGATCATCCCCATCGTTTAGAGATGTGTCATGCAAAGCAGAGCTGATTTTTTTATTCAAGCGGCAACCAAGATGGTTGTTGCGTTATCTTTTTTCATTTTCGCAGCGAATCCAGCGCACGCCGCGCTGATCGATGATCTGCTAGATGGACAACATGTGCTCTTAATGCGTCATGCAGATGCCCCGGGCGTTGGAGACCCGCCGGGCTACAAACTGGATCAATGCGAAACGCAACGTAATCTTGGCGATTTCGGGCGCAAACAATCCGTCGAGATCGGACGATGGTTGGTATCGCAGGGCGTCGCAAACCCAAGGCTCTTTAGCAGTGCTTGGTGTCGTTGCTTGGACACGGCACGCTTGATGTCGTTAGGCAGTGTTGTAGTTGAACCCTCGTTAAATTCGTTCTTTGACGAGATGAGTTTGGCTAAGCGCCAAACAATTGCTTTACAAGAATTTATTTCAAAGCGTTTGAAAACCGAACCGAAACAGCCGTTGATTCTGATTACGCATCACGTGAATATTGAGGCCTTTACTGGACGTGTCGCGGGGGTGGGCGATATGGTGCTTGTCCGTGTAAACACAGACGGTAGCCATGTCAGTCATCAGTTGTTTCCGAGTCCACGGCCTTAGGTTTGTCTGAGATATATTTTTTTGAGCCCAGCCTCGGCAAGTATTTCAGAAGTGCGACTTGATGGACTGCAAAATACGACCTTTTGCCTGTGCCATCTCATCCAGGATGGTGTAATGATTGAGGCCAGGCATATTTTCGAATACGCCGGGCGCCTTTAAATTTGAACGGTAAGCGGCAAACTCGATCGTTTGCGTTTGCATGGCGGGTAGCTCGGCCTCTCCGACAAACAGATCCAGCACTTTGCCAACCGTGGCGGGTAATTTGATGGGCGAAAAGCGTAGTGCGGTCGCTTCGTCTAGGCCAAGCTTGTCATTAAGATAGCAATGACGCATGGGTTCAATATCATAAATGCCACTGATGGCAGTACCACCGATCACGCAGGGTTCATCAAGCGCCATGGCGGTTAAATGACCGCCCGCAGACCAACCGCTGAGCCAGATGCCCGGATTACTGGCGCGCCGCGCCGCGATTTTTTGACTGACGGCACGTAGACCCAGGCGGATATCTTGAACGATCTGATCCATTTTCGCTTCAGGCGCTAGGGTGTAGCCCATCATGGCGACGCTAATCCCTGCTTCTAGAAAGGCTGGCACGATGAAGGTGAAATCGGTTTTTGCTCTGTTCTGCCAGAAGCCTCCATGAATGAAGGCGACGACCGGGCTTTGATCGCCCGCCGAAAAATAGTCATATGATTGTCGGGCACCGCTGCCGTACGATAGATCAAGGTGCGTAGCGTGGGCAGCGCGAAACTCTTGGCTACGGCGACCCCACGCCTCAATGATTTCGGCACTATTGGCAACCGCTTTGGAGTTGTTGTAGGCGTCATCGCGTTGTTCGCGTGTAAGAGTCGTTGACATGAGGTGGCTCGCGTTTAATTTTTAGGTTGGACGGCGCCTGGGTGCCAAGCATTTGCACATTGGCTGCAGGGAGTAGAACAGTGCCTTAGCTTACCCTGAATTGAGGGTTTTCGTAGAGGATGCACGTATTTATGTGAAGTATCAGCAGTCAGTTCGCGGTGCGCTATAAAATAACGCTTAAAGCACCTCTTATCTAAGCTGTTGGACTTTTTCAGGATTGACCGCGTGACTGAACAGACGATCTACCTGCTCAAGGCTTTTTTCTTGGGCATTGTCGAAGGGCTGACTGAGTTTTTGCCAATCTCAAGCACAGGTCATTTGATTTTGTTTGGTCACTTGATCGAGTTTTCTTCGAACGAGGCGAAGGTATTTGAGGTGGTGATCCAGTTGGGATCCATTCTTGCTGTGATGTGGATCTTCAGGGCCCGTTTGGTTCAGCTCGTAGTCGGAACCGTGCGGCTAGATCCGGTTGAAGTCGCGTTTATGCGTAATCTGCTGATCGCCTTTCTGCCCTCTGCAATCGTGGGGTTACTGTTCATCAAGGCGATTAAATCATTGTTTTTTCATCCAGGCGTGGTGGTTGTGACTTTAATCGTGGGCGGTTTCATTATGCTCTGGGTCGAACGTCATCGCCCTGCAAGCGGCGTTGATCCGCGCGCGAGCGCTTTAACACTCGAGCAAATCACCTGGCGCCAAGCGCTTGTGGTCGGGCTGTCGCAATGCCTGGCCATGGTGCCGGGTACCTCGCGTTCAGGCGCAACGATTATCGGTGGAATGCTGTCTGGCATTCAACGCAAAACTGCAACTGAGTTTTCGTTTTTTCTTGCCATGCCTACGATGCTGGCGGCGGCCCTTTACGACACCTACAAGCACGCAAGCTTATTGAGTCAACAAGACGTACTCGCGATTGCAATCGGTTTTATTAGTGCGTTTTTAAGTGCATTATTCGTAGTGCGTGCGGTACTCGCATTCGTTTCGCGTCACACCTATCGTGTCTTTGCGATTTATCGCATCATATTGGGCGTGGTGGTGGGTGCCTGGTTGGTCTGGGCGCGTTAACCAAAGACGCTTACGTTTAGTCAGTCGTCACTCCAGAATCCTGAATAATCTTTTTCCATTTTTCGCTGTCACTTTTAATTTACTCAGCGCTTGCCCCAGAAGTCTGGACAATTATTCGCCATTTTTCGCGATCACTTTTAATGAAGGCAGCAAACTCTTCTGGTGTGTTTGAAATGGGGACTAAGCCGATTTCTTGAAAACGTGTGCGCAAGTTGGGATCCTGCAGGGCTTCGCGCAGCGCACGATTCATGCGTTGAATAATTGAGGGCGGGGTGCCGGCAGCTGCCGAGATCCCATACCAATTGCTGATGCTAAAGTCAGGCAAACCTGATTCTGCCATCGTGGGTACGTCTGGAAACAACGGAAATCTCTGGTCAGCGGCCATGGCAATCGCGCGTAGTTTTCCAGTGCGCGTATGACTGATTGCATTCGGGATGCTCAAGAATTCCATCTGAATGCGACCTGCGACTAACTCAATTACCGCTTGGGCTCCGCCTTTAAAGGGGATGTGATTGATGCGTGTGTCGGTTTGCAGCATAAGAAGTGCACCGCTCAAATGGCCGGCGCTTCCGGTTCCTGCAGAGCCATAAAACACTTTCTCTGGATTTGCCTTGAGATAGGTGATTAGCTCGCCCAGATTACTCGCTGGTAGAGAAGGATGGATGGTTAGAATGAGCGGCGCGTCTGCGACGAGTGTCACATGTGCAAAGTCGATGTTCGGATCAAAAGGAAGTTTTTTGTATAAGGACGGATTGATCGCGAACGGACCTGTGTAGGTCAGTAAATAGGTGTAGCCATCTGGCGTAGATTTTGCAACGAGGTCGGTGCCGATGTTGCCCCCGCCGCCCACTTTGTTTTCAACGAGTATGCTCTGACCCAACGAAGTGGTCAGTAGCTGAGCAAGACTGCGTACCGTAATGTCTGCGGCACCACCAGCCACATAAGGCACGATAATTCTGACGGGCTTGGTTGGCCATGCCTCTTCGGCTGACACGCTGGCTTGACTACAGACGGCGATCAGCAGTCCGGGAAGGATCGCTTGCTTAAATAGTGTCCAAAGCTTGTTGACGCGCATATCTGAGCCGTTTTGATTGAAGGTCGTGAGCAAGGTGTAGCGAGGTCAATCGACTGTAGCAGTCTCTTTCAGTATCGTCTATCAAAAACTTAGCATCTGCTGATTTGGTGATTTTTGCCATTTAGTAGTAACTTCTTGCAGGTTTTAAAAAACTACCGCCTTCGCTCAGGCACACTGAGCTGATTAACCCTAAAGGAAGCCCGATGCGTTTATTCAGTTATCAAGATCAAAGCCAACAAAAACGTGTGGGCGTGTTGCGCGCCAAGGATTCGAGTGAGTTCATCGATTTGGCGGCGAGCGATGCGACGTTGCCTAAAACCATGCTTGAAATCATTTCAACCGCGGGGGCTCTGGAACGCGTAGCGCAGGTGTCAAAGAGTGCAACAGCTGTCGTCAAAGCGGTTCAAAGTGTTCAGTTCATTCCAGTGATCGATAATCCAAGCAAAATTATTTGTCTAGGCTTGAATTACGCCGACCATGCAGCCGAAGGCGGCCATGCGCGCCCCGAGTACCCAAGTTTTTTCATGCGCGGCCCAAGTTCAATGGTGGGGCATTTGCAGCCAATGATCCGTCCGAAGGTATCTGATAAGTTTGATTATGAAGCCGAGTTGGCGTTTGTGGTGGGTAAGCGCGCCAAGCACTTGACTAAAGCGAACGCGCTGGATTGCCTAGCAGGCTATAGCGCGTTTAATGACGGGAGCCTGCGTGATTATCAACGCAAGTCAACGCAATGGACGATCGGCAAAAACTTTGATGCCACGGGTGGCTTTGGCCCATGTCTGGTGACCCCAGATGAATTGCCACGCGCGGCCGATGGTCTGCGGATTCAATCGCGACTCAATGGCCAGATCATGCAAGATGCCAACACAAAAAACTTTTTGTGGGGCATTGTTGAAACACTCGTCTTGATTACCGAGTGCATGACACTAGAGCCTGGCGATGTCGTGATTACGGGTACACCAGCGGGTGTGGGCTATGCAAGAAAACCACCAGTGTTTATGAAGGCAGGCGATACGATCGAGATTGAGATCGAAGGTGTGGGCGTCTTGAGCAATCCCATTGCTGATGAATAGAGACTAAATTTTTTAGTCTGCCAACACGGTCGTGACAATGAATATCAAAATGTCACGACCGTTCAAACAATTTACAGCACGCCTTGCTCGTAGAACTTGGCGATTTCTTCGGGTGAATAACCTACTTCTGCTAACACTTCAGCCGTATGTTCACCCCATTGTGGCGCGGTGGTGACGACATCAGCGGGTGTGCGGCTCAAGACGGTTGGCAAAGTAATAAAACCTTTTTCTTTGCCGTTTTTGTCTTTGACCATTTTCGAAATGTGCGATTGCTTGATGTGCTCGTCGGCAAACATTTCAGGAACGTTATAGACCGGGCCTGCAGGTACGCCCGCCTTGTTTAGATTGTCGACCCAATAGGCAACTGTTTGTGTGCGAAACACTTCATTGAGGGCCTTATTGCATTTGACGCGATTGACTGCCCGCGTTTTTTCGTTGGCAAAATCAGGATCAGCCATCCAGTCTGGACGCTTGGCGAGTTCGCATAAACGCACCCAATTGCCTTGACCTGAGGCACCCAGGTTAAAGACGCCATCACTGGCTTCAAATAAGCCCATTGGACTTGAAGTTGGGTGATCGTTGCCCGCTTGTCCGGCCACATCACCTTCATTCAAGTAGCGTGCTGCTTGAAAATCCATC
>CALQNE010000053.1 GCA_943331855.1 Bordetella parapertussis | reverse complement strand
GGTCTGGCGACTGGACTCGCACTGATTTTAGTTTATGGTCAGTTTCGAGATTTTCGACAAAGTTTTTTATTCATTTTGGTGGGGCATGTGGTGTTTACGCTGCCGTTCGTGGTGCGAACAGTATCTTCAGCATTTGCGAATAGAGAGCTTATTGCGATGGAAGAGGCGGCCCGCACCTTGGGTGCTGATTTTACAAGCCGGCTTGTGGGGATTTTGATCCCGGCAGTGATGCCGGCCATTGTTGCCAGTGCGTTAATGGTATTTACGCTTTCAATTGGTGAGTTCAATTTAACGTGGATGTTGCATACCCCATTGACGCGTACGTTACCCGTCGGGTTGGCCGATAGCTATGCCTCGATGCGAATCGAAGTCGGCTCCGCTTATACCTTGATTTTTTTTATTGTTGTGTTGCCGCTGCTATGGTTTTTGCAAGCAATCGCGAATGAGGTGCAAAAACGTTATGGAACTTGAACGTACTGCAGTGCACATTATCGGCTGTGCAAAGACCTATGCAGACGGCACACAGGGCTTATTGCCGTCATCGCTTGACGTTCATCCCGGCGAGGTGCTGGCGTTACTCGGGCCTTCGGGCTGCGGAAAAACGACGCTGTTGCGCTTGATTGCTGGCCTAGAGACGGTCGATCCAGGCGGTGTCATTCGGTTTGGCACGCAAGAGGTCACTGACGTTCCTGTCGAGCGACGCCAAATCGGAATGGTTTTTCAGCATTACGCTCTTTTCCCACAGATGACGGTTCAGGCCAATATTGGCTACGGGTTGAAGTTGCGAGGTGCTAGCGATCAACAGCTTAAGCAGGCTGTAGGCGAATTGAGTGAGCTCGTTCGACTCAATGGTCTTGAGCATAAGCGCCCCGGAGAATTATCCGGGGGCCAACGCCAGCGCGTGGCCTTGGCGCGTGCGGTTGCGGTGCGGCCCAAAGTTTTATTGCTCGATGAGCCACTCACTGCCTTAGACGCTAAGCTCAAAGTGACCCTGCGTGACGAACTGGCAGAATTGCTGCGTCGACTTGGGGTGACGACAATACATGTGACGCATGATCAGCAAGAAGCACTCGCGATTGCCGATCGCCTGGCAGTCATGCGCAGTGGAAAGATCATTCAAGTGGGTGAGGGTGAAGCGCTTTACCGCAATCCTGATCATATGTTTGTTGCAGAATTTTTAGGGCGCATTAATCGATTGCAGCGCAGCCCTGCAGATATTGCGAATAACGTGATCACGGTTGGGGGTGAAGCGTTGACTTGCCCCCAAGGTCCTTGGCGTCAGCTTTTTGTCCGTCCAGAGGATATCCAATTGAAAGCCTTGATGTTGAATCAACCCGCTGGCACGATCATGCAGCGTAGCTTTTTAGGCGATCGAGTTCATTATCGTTTAGACGTCGTCGGGCAAGGGGTCCTCACGGTAGAGACGAATCGTGACAGCCCTTATCGCGTGGGTGACCAGGTTTCGCTCGCTATTTCAGCCGAGCATTTTATGCCCTTTGAGGACAATGAATGAGCACGCTATTTGTACAATTAACAGACTTGCATATTCGCGAACCTGGTCGTTTAGCGTATGGGCGCCTCGCTACAGCTCCTTATCTACGCGAGGCCGTTCAAACGATTGGGCCATTGCGGCAACAACCTCTTGCTGTTGTCTTAACGGGTGACCTGACGGATTTTGGTCGACCCGCTGAATATGCACACTTGCGTGAACTGCTTGCCCCCTTGACGATGCCGTATTATTTGCTGCCGGGCAATCATGACGACGTTACTCATATGCGTGCTGCATTTCCAGAGCATGGATATCTAGGCGAAGCTGGCTTTGTACAATATAAGATTGAGCTCGGCCCTATTTTTTTAATCACGTTAGATACCACTGTTGCTCAAGCCAGCCATGGTGCGCTTTGTGCGACGCGTTTGGCTTGGTTAAAAAAAGCCTTGGACGATGCAGCTGACAGGCCGGTGGTGATCGCGATGCATCATCCACCGTTTAAGACCTTAATCGGTCATATGGACAAGATCGGTTTATTGGAAGGTGCGCCAGAGCTCGAGCGGCTTGTTGCGCGTTATTCAAATATCGAGCGCGTGATCTGTGGGCATTTACATCGCGCAATTGATGTGCGTTTCGGGTCAACGATTGCCTCAACGTCACCGGCGCCCGCGCATCAAGTTGCACTCGATTTAGATGTTGATGCTGCTTCGCAGTGGACTCTTGAACCAGGCGGTTTTAAAGTACATGCGTGGGATCACGAAAGAGGTTTGGTCACGCATCAAATGCCTTGTGGCAGTTATGCTGGACCTTACCCTTTTCATGAAGGTGGCAAACTGATCGATTGAGAACAAACGCTTAAAACGAAAGCGTCTGCCCTTCAGTCATCGGGAATATCTTGACCGCGCTGTCTTTCATCGCAGTTTGGAACTCGGCCAGGGTTCCGGGGGTCAGTGGATTCGAGTTGTAATGCATGGGGATGACCATCTTTGGCTTAATCCATGTATTCAACGCAAACGCGGCGTCTTCCGGATCCATCGTGAAGTTTCCGCCGATTGGGATCAAGACCAAGTCAGGCTTATAGCGCTCACTGATAAATTTCATGTCGCCGAATAAGCCGGTATCGCCCATATGCCAGATCTTGAAACCATTTTCGAGTTCGATGATGTAGCCCATCGCCTCGCCCGCAGGGTGTGACTCATTCTTATTTGTGATGGGATTGTTCCAGACGATCAGCGACGAGTGCTCAGCGGCGACTGCAGTCACCTTGATGCCGGGCAAGGGCTTGACGTTACCTGTTTTATTGAAGCGGTGGCCCAAATCTGCCGGAATCAGACCAAGCGTGATGAGCGGTGTCACCATGTCGGCTGGGCCATATAGTTTGGTTTTATTCAGGATGGCTAAAGCAGGGGCATCGCCTAAGTGGTCGACGTGTGCGTGGGTGACCAGTAGTAAATCAATCTTACCGAGGGCTGCTAAGTCGGCCTTGTAATTGGCTGGCGCTTTGGGGCCGCCTTTGATCCAGGGATCAACAACAATGAGCTTACCCCCTGGCGAGGTGATGCGAAAACCAGCCTGCCCTAGCCACTGCATCTCTACCTTGGAGGTTGCCGCAGTCGCTGCAGTTGGGGCAGTTGTTTGAGCGAGGGTAAGCGAGCCCGTAAGAAGTGCACCGACGGTGAGCGCGATGGCGCATGGTGTTTTTAAAAATTGCCTAATCTTCATAGTGAGCCTCGATTTAAAGTGAAGGGGAACGCGCTTGAATACGCGCAATGACATCGGCAGTTAAAACATGACGACGGATTTTTCCGGTCGGCGTAAAAGGTAGTTCATCATAAAACTCGAGCATTTCAGGTAGTTTGTAATCCGCAACTTGGCCTTTAAGTGAAGCCACGACCTCGGCGAGCGTTAATTGTGCTCCTGCTTTTAAGACAACGCAAAGACAATTTTTTTCACCTAAGCGGTGATCGTTTACCCCCACAATCGCCGCGTGTAGCACTGACGGTAAAGCATAAAGAAACTCTTCGATTTCGCGTGGAAAATATTTTTTACCGCCGCGATTAATCATTTCTTTGCGACGACCAACAATCATCACATTGCCAGCTTGATCTACATATTTACCTAAATCGCCGGTTCTAAACCAGTCATCGTCGGTAAAAAGTTCTTTATTTGCGTTAGGGTTGTTGAAGTAGCCAAGATGCACCGAAGGCCCGTAGGCTGCGATTTCACCTTCTGCGCCCTCAGGCACATCGTTGCCTGCCTCATCGATGATACGTAACTCCATTTGGCCAACGATTCGACCAATCGTACCGTTGACCTTCTCAGGATTATCTTCAAAACGCGTAAACGTATGAAAACCTGTTTCTAACATTCCATACAGTTCAAGCAAATGGCCTTTCATGTGCTGTTGATAGTCGCGAATTGTTTCAATCGCAGCTGACGCACCGCCGGTCACGACGACGCGCAACGATGAGCAATCATATTTTTTAAAATCAGGCACGTTCATTATGGCCAGCAAGGAGGCCGGTGCCGTTGGAATAAAAGTCGCCCGATGCTTTTCTATGAGCATCAATGCGCGTTCAGCTTGAAAGCGTTCCATCAATACCGCTTTGGCGCCAATCATAATGGTCTGTAAAAGACTCAAATAACCCCAGTTCAATCCCACGGGTAGCCAAATCAATAGCACTTCATCGGACGTGACATGCATTTCAGCATTGATCACCTCGGCGGCGTAGAGCGTCGTGTTAAAGCTATGCATGACCCCTTTGGGATCACCGGTGGTGCCAGACGTAAAGGCCATACGCATGATGGCATCCGGGCTCATGTGCACACGATCAGCGTGGCTCAGCGGTGCTGTGTTAGCCAAGCCCTGTTCAAGTGAATATACGTTCTGTACTGTCGTCTCGCCCGACACCACAACGGTGGTTAAGTTTGGCAAGCTTGGGCGCAGCTCGTCAATCATGGCCGCATAGTCAAACCCTTTGAAGCTCGAGGCGCAGACAAAGGCTTTGCTATTTGAAAAGCGCAAAATATATTCAACCTCGCGACGCCTAAAGTCGGGACTGATTTTGTTTGCAATTGCGCCAATCAGTTCGAGTGAGAAAAAGACAATCGGAAACTCAACACGATTGGGAAATTGCAGGGTGACAACGTCGCCTGCACCGATTCCTATGCTTTTAAAAAAAGCGGCGCAACGTTCAACTTGATCTTTGAGTGCACCGTAAGTCAGGCTGCGCGTTTCGTCGATAAAGACCGTACGCTCGGGGTGCTCAGCGGCGCGTTGTGCAATAAAGTCAAAAAAAGTAATGTCGTGCCAGCCCTTGCTTGCGATATAACGTTTGCGCAACGCGTCGGTGAGACGAGTTTTATATTGCGGGGTTGTATACAGATTCATCGCTATCACCGAAGTGCACGTAATAAACCGCCATCTACCGGTATCGTGCAGCCCGTGATGTACGAACCCGCTGGTGAGACCAATAAAGCAACCAGGTTAGCGATATCGGCCGTTGAGCCGATTCGACCCAGGGGGATCTCGGTGATCAATTTCGCGCGAACGGTTTCGGGACTTTCTGTACCGGCAGCAAAAACCTTTTGCAGACGGTCGGTGTCGATATAGCCCGGACAGATGGTGTTGACGTTGATGCCGTACTGGGCGATCTCCATCGATAAGGTCTTCGCGTAGCCGATGAGCCCAGCCCAGGTCGCAACCGACAGTGCAAAGCCTGCGATTGGCTGAATCGCTGAAATCGCTGAGATATTTAAAATGCTGCCACTACCTGATGCTTTCAAATGCGGCAGGGCAGAGCGCACCATGCGGATCACGCTAAACAGATTTTGTTCAACTGCTTTTTGCCAGGCCACGTCATCAAACGTATCGATTGCACCGAGCGGTGGCGCGCCGTCGTTATTGACCAAAATATCGAGTCTGCCGTAGGCATCAATTGCGGCCTGCACGATACGCGTGCTTTCGTCTTTGTCGCGAATATCAGCCGCGACGGGGATGACTCTGACGCCGTATTGTGTTGAGATGTCTTGAGCGGCTTTTTCTAGTTTCGCTATGCGGCGCGCGAAGATAACCAGATCAGCGCCTTCGTTCGCCAGTCGATTTGCAATCCCAAAACCAATCCCCATGCTGCCGCCGCCTACGATGGCGACTTTGCCTTTCAGGCCTAAATCCATTAGCGTTGCTCCCCGCTTAAAAAAGCCTCTGCATTTTTGTGAAACACTTTTTCTAGCACCACGTCAGAGTAGCCTTCGGCTTTCCACTCAGTGGTGAGTCGCTCGTATTTATATAAAGGATAGTCGCCACCAAACATGATGCGATCCTGTAGGCGACGGGCAATATCGTGTTTGAGGTCGGGCGTAAAGTATTTAGGAGACCAACCGTGCAATTCGTACCAAATATTTCGCTTGTGCATTAAGACAGCAATCGTTTCGGCTTGCCAAGGCCACCCTGGGCGCGCGGCCACAATTTTAAGTTGCGGATTTTTTGCAGCAACCCAATCAAGATGTCGCGGATGGCAACTGTCTAACAAAATGCCATTGCCGCCAGGTAAACCAGCGCCCAGGCCCGTTGTGCCCACAAAGATCAGCACAGGAATATTGGCCTCAATGCACAACTTGTAATAGGGATCGTAGAGCGGATCGCTGGCGGGAACCGAGCCTGAACCATTGACCGCTAAGCCAACAAACCCTGAGTTTGAGTCAATGCAGCGACGCAGCTCTTTTAAACCCTCTGCGCCGTGTAGGGCGGGGTCAAGATGAAACCAGTTGCCAAGAATCGCGTCAGGGTGCTGACGTTGCATCTCGAAAGAATAGTCATGCAAGGGGATGACTTCTTGAAGCGGTGCAAATTTGGTGAAGCCCAAATCCAAAATGACGCGTGCGTTGGCTGCACGAAAATATGCGACCATCTGCGCTTCGGTTTCGTATTGGGTTTCTGAGTTCCAGGTTTTCTTTTGTTGCGCAAGCTCTTGGGGGGTACGAAGCACGTAACCGCGTTCCGTACCCCAATGCGAGTGCATATCGATCAAGGTCATGTTGTCTCCGGCAGCAGCCTCTGAGTGTAATTTTGATTTCAGAGGGGACTAAACAGCTAAGCGACGAACGTGTTGGTTAGGTCACAGTCGTAGCGGTGCCTTTACGCTTTTCAATCCAGGCATTGAATTCGCCCACTAAGCCGCGTCTGAAGGATAGAACGCAGATGACGAAAATTAAGCCGATCACAATCGTGACAGACTCACCCAAACGTTGAAACCATTCAACACCCGTTAATTTTGCGAGTGCCGCACCAAAGTCACCAACTTTGTTTTCAAGCAACACCACAATAAATGCGCCAAGTACCGGGCCCACCAAGGTACCCATGCCGCCAATCAAGGTCATTAAAATCACGAGGCCCGACATTTGCCAGGTCGCATCTGATAAGGTGGCCGAAACAAAAATCAGCATCTTGGTTGAGCCCGCCAAGCCAGCAAGTAACGCAGACAATACAAAGGCTAAAAGCTTGAAACGCTCGACGTCGTAGCCAAGCGAAATCGCACGAGGTTCATTTTCGCGAATCGCTTTGAGCACTTGACCGAAGGGCGAATGCACCGTTCGCCAAATGATGAAATACCCCAGGATAAAAATTGCCATCACGAGGTAATACAAATTGAGATCGTTTTTAAGGTCAATCATTCCGAACAAGGTGCCGCGTGGCACACCTTGCAGTCCGTCTTCACCGCCGGTGAACTTGGCCTGAAGAAAATAAAAGTACACCATTTGCGAAAGCGCCATGGTGATCATGGCAAAGTAGATGCCGCTTCGACGGATCGCCAGCGCACCCATGACGACACCGAGTGCGCCTGCGATGGCAACGCCATACAAAATACCAAGTTCAGTCGACAGGCCCCAAACCTTGATAGCATGGCCAGAGGCATAGGCCGCACTGCCTAAGAACGCCGCGTGACCAAAGGACAGTAGGCCTGTGAAGCCGAGCAGCAGATTAAAGGCGCACGCGAATAAGGCGTAGCACATGATTTTCATGGCAAAGATCGGATAGATCCCGAGCATGGGGATCGCAGCCAGAAACACGACAAATAAAACATAACCGAACGCTTGACGATTCATTTCTCTTTTCCAAACAGACCGGCGGGGCGCAGCAATAAGACGATAGCCATGATGATGAACACGACCGTGCTTGAAGCCTCAGGCCAGAATACTTTTGTGAGCCCTTCGATGACGCCGAGCCCCAACCCCGTCACAATTGCGCCTAAGATCGAGCCCATTCCGCCAATCACCACTACCGCAAAGACCACCACAATGAGGTTAGAACCCATCAGCGGTGAAATTTGCAAAATTGGAGCCGCCAAAACACCTGCAAACCCTGCGAGTGCAACGCCGAAGCCGTAGGTGAGTGTCACCATTAATGGGACATTCACGCCAAAGGCCTCGACTAAGCGGGGGTTTTCAGTGCCGGCACGCAGCAGCGCGCCCAAGCGGGTGCGTTCAATCACAAACCAGGTTAGTAAACACACCACGACCGATGCGACGACGACCCAGGCACGGTAGTTGGGCAACACCATAAAACCTAGATTGGTTGCACCACGCAGCGCTTCGGGTGTTGAGTATGGTTGACCAGATACCCCGTAGAAGCTGCGAAACAGTCCTTCCATTAAGAGCGTGATGCCAAAGGTGAGCAGCAGGCCGTAGAGGTGATCAAGTTTATAAAGATGCTTGAGCAGACAACGCTCAATGAAGATACCAAACACGCCAACAATGAGGGGCGCAATTGCAAGCATGACCCAATAGTTCAGATCAAAATACGAGAGACCCATCCAGGCCAGAAAAGCGCCAAACATGTAAAGCGCGCCATGCGCGAAATTAATAACGTTCAGTAGCCCGAAAATTACCGCGAGGCCCAGCGAAAGAATCGCGTAAAAAGAGCCGTTGACCAAGCCAAGTAATAACTGGCCCAGAAACGCTTGTAGAGGGATGCCGAAAATAGTAATCATGGTGAATCAAAACGCCAAAGATGCAGAATCAACAAAATAAACCTTCGGTGCACTGAGATGCACCGAAGGTTTGATGGTGCTTACTTCTTGATAAGTTTGCAGGTAGATTCAGCAAGCGTGGTGAAAACTTCTTCACCAGGCAACACTGCTAATTGCTTGTAGTAATCCCAAGGGCCTTTTGACTCACTTGGTTTCTTGACTTCCATTAAGAACATGTCGTGGACCATGCGGCCGTCTTCACGCAAGTAGCCATTTTTGGCAAACATATCGTTGACTTTATTTGATTTCAGCCATTTCATGACGGTGTCGCTGTCATCGGTACCTGTGGCTTTCACGGCCTTGAGATAGTTTGAGACGGCTGAATAGTCACCGGCCTGAACCATCGAGGGCTTGCGCTTCACTTTGGCTTCAAATTTTGCTGACCAGGCGCGGGTTTCATCATTTTGATCCCAGTACCAGCCATCGGTAAATTGCATACCTTGCGTAACGTTTAAACCTAACGAATGGATGTCATTGATAAAGATCAACAGGCCAGCCAATTTCATGGTTTTACCAATGCCGAATTCGTTGGCAGCTTTGATTGAATTAATCGTGTCGCCACCTGCATTGGCCAAGCCCAGGATTTGAGCTTTTGAACTTTGTGCTTGTAACAAGAAAGATGAAAAGTCTGAGGAATTCAAGGGCGCGCGCACTTGGCCTTTGATCTCACCACCGGCAGCCTTCACCACGTTAGCAGTGTCGCGCTCGAGCGCATGTCCAAACGCGTAATCTGCCGTCAAGAAATACCAAGATTTGCCACCCGCTTTGACGATTGCTGAGCCTGTGCCGCGCGCGAGTGCAACGGTATCGTAGGCCCAGTGTGCGGTGTAAGGTGAGCATTGTGCGCCAGTCAGATCAGACGCTGCTGCGCCGACTGCCATAAATACTTTTTTCTTTTCAGCGGCGATGCCAGCCAACGCCAGATTCACGCCAGAGTTCGTGCCGCCTATCAGCATGTCAATTTTTTGTTGATCAAACCACTCGCGTGCTTTAGCAGCCGCGACGTCAGCTTTGTTTTGGTGATCAGCAAAAATCAGTTCGATTTTTTTGCCGTTGATTTCGCCACCGGCATCTGCGATCGCCATGCGTGCGGCTTCGATTCCGCCGGGGCCGTCGATATCAGAGTAGACGCTAGCCATGTCAGTAATGAAGCCGATGCGAATGACATCGTCAGAAATATTGGCTAAAGCTGAATGTGAAACAAGGCCAAAACCGGCCAACATCAGTGAGGCACTCAGGGTACGAAGTTTCATGTGGTTCTCCGAAATATTGCTACACGCAACGTCAAAAAAAATTCGGCGCCTAGTTGCACAGACGCCATCATACAAGCCTAATAGAAATTAAACGCCTAATAACTCGGTCAGGACAGACTGCTTGGACTTAAGCTCTGCCGCATCAAAATGCTCGACGATCTGGCCGTGTTCCACGACATAAAAGCGGTCTGCCAAGGGGGCTGCGAAGTGAAAGTTTTGTTCAACCATCACAATAGTGTAGCCCTTGGCCTTCAGCATTTTGATCATTCGACCCAGCGCCTGTACGATCACCGGTGCTAAACCTTCTGAGATTTCATCAAGCAGTAAAAGATTTGCTCCGGTGCGCAAAATACGTGCGACGGCTAGCATTTGTTGTTCGCCCCCCGAAAGTCGGGTGCCGGGCGAATGGCGCCGCTCGAGAAGGTTGGGAAACATTTCATAGATTTCAGACAAAGACATACCGCCGCCCAAAGCACCGACCGGGGGAGGGAGCAGCAGATTTTCTTCGCAAGACAAACTTGCAAAGATACCGCGTTCTTCAGGGCAATAGCCCACGCCTAGCTTCGCAATTTTGAACGTAGGAAGCGCAATGGCTTCGGTGCCATCGATGCGCACCGAGCCCGTGCGCGAACCGGTAAGACCCAAGATCGCGCGCAGCGTTGTGGTACGACCCGCGCCATTACGCCCGAGGAGTGTGACGACTTCACCCTGATGAACGGTCAGGTCAACACCATGCAGAATATGCGACTCGCCGTACCAGGCATTTAAGCCTTTGATTTCAAGTGCGACGGCGCTCATGCGTGGGCTCCTTGCAGCTCGCCTTCGGTCGTGCCCATGTAGGCTTCCATCACCGAGGGATTTTTTGATACGTGCGCGTAATCGCCTTCGGCTAACACAGCACCACGTGCAAGCACCGTGATGGTGTCCGCGATCGAAGAAACGACGTTCATGTTGTGCTCAACCATCAGAATCGTTCGGCCGACACTGACGCGTTTGATGAGTTGTGTGACACGGTCGACATCTTCGTGCCCCATGCCTTGCGTGGGCTCATCGAGCAGCATCAACTCGGGTTCCATGGCTAAGGTTGTGGCGATCTCAAGCGCGCGTTTGCGGCCGTAGGGAAGGCTTGCCGTCAGTTCATTGGTAAAGCCGCCCAAGTCAACTTGTTCGAGCAACGCCTGTGCGCGTTCGTTGAGTCGATTGAGTTGGTTTTCACTTTTCCAGAAATGAAATGAAATACCGGTTTGACGTTGCAACCCAATACGTACATTTTCAAGCACCGTGAGGTGTGGAAAAACGGCGGATATTTGAAACGAGCGAATGATGCCTCGACGTGCAATTTGGGCGGGACGGTCACCCGTAATATCGAGACCGTTGAACGTAATTTTGCCGCGCGTGGGGGGCAGAAATTTAGTCAGCAAGTTAAAACAGGTCGTTTTACCCGCGCCATTGGGTCCGATTAAGGCGTGAATCTGGCCGCGCTGCACGCTAAGCGATACGTCGTTAACGGCTACAAAGCCCTTGAATTCCTTGGTGAGATTGGTCGTCTCAAGGATGATGTCTTTCATGCGTATCTTTGCGAATAGAGTATTTTTGAATGCGAGCGCGCATTATGACGCAAGTGCAGCAAAAACTAAATTCGGGTTTGTCATAGGTGGCTTAACCCTTAGCCTCGGGCGCCGATCGGCTAGATCTTGGTTTTAGGCCGATATTCGCACAGATCTGCAATGCCGCATTGAGGGCATTTTGGGGTGCGTGCCACGCATATGTAGCGACCATGCAGGATCAGCCAGTGATGCACGTTAAGCTTAAACTCCTCTGGGACAAACTTTTCGAGGCCTTTTTCGACGGCCACGACGTCTTTGCCCGGCGCAATTTTCGTGCGATTTGAAACCCTGAAAATATGTGTGTCGACGGCAATGGTGGGTTGGCCGAAGGCCGTATTCAAGACTACGTTTGCTGTTTTGCGACCGACCCCGGGCAAGGCTTCAAGCGCTTCGCGATTTTGTGGCACCTTACCTGCGTGTTGCTCAAGCAAAATCGTGCAGGTCGCGATTGCGTTTTTGGCCTTGGTTTTATAGAGCCCAATCGTTTTGATGTAATCGGCGAGCTTGGCCTCGCCCAGGGCCAGCAAGCCTTTTGGCGTACCGTGTTTGGTAAAGAACTTGCGCGTGGCCAGATTGACAGCTTTGTCGGTGGTTTGTGCCGACAGCAGGACTGCAATCAGTAATTGAAAGTCACTTTTGTATTCGAGTTCAGTGGTGGGGTTGGGGTTCGCCTCCCGCATCCGGCTAAAAATCTCGCGTCTTTTATCGGCGTTCATGCACTGAGTCTTCGGTTGTTAACGCGATTGAGGTGTGGGTGAATGTGCGCGGCGTGCACGCGCGCGTGCCAGTGCTTGTGCAATTGCAGCTTGCTTATCTGAACTCGCCAGCGTTGTACCGTCGGGCGCGACGCAGTCTGCTAGGGCAGACTCTGTTTGTTGGTTCGGTTCGGCGGATTGTCTGAGCGATTCAGGCGCTTGCGCTAAGCGTCGCTGGCGCTGTTCAAACCGGACGCGAGCAAGCGTTGCATCCTGCGTGGTCCATGGCCGCGTCGGACTGACCGGTACCATGGCAATGCAATCGACAGGGCAAGGTGCAACACATAAATCGCACCCGGTGCACTGCTCGGGTAGTACGGTGTGCATCAACTTAGAGGCGCCCACAATGGCATCAACTGGGCAAGCTTGGATACAAAGCGTGCAGCCAATGCAAAATTGTTCGTCGATGATGGCAACTTGTAGTGGTCGCTCTGTTCCACAACTGGTATCGAGCTTAAGCACCGGCTTGTCTAACAGCGTCGCCAGGGTCTGGATGCCTGCTTGACCCCCTGGTGGGCATCGATTGATGGCAGCACCTTCAAAGGCAATCGCCTTGGCATAGGGCGCACAACCCTGATACCCGCACTTGGTGCATTGTGTTTGAGGCAAGAGGGCGTTGATGCGTTCAACAAGCATGGTATCGAACTGAGAAGTTCAGGCAACGCGTTGCGTTGCCTGAGGATGCTGGCTCTAGCAAAAAACTAGGATTTTCGAATGAACTCGGTAATTTGAGGGCAGATTGTCGTGCGCCAACGGCGCCCGGCAAAAATCCCATAATGTCCGCACTCAGGTGCGGTGTAATGCTGTTTGCGGTTAGCTGGGATTTTTGAACATAAGTCTTGCGCCGCACGGGTTTGCCCTTCGCCCGAAATATCATCGAGCTCACCCTCGATGGTGAACAGAGCTACCGAGCGGATATCGCTTGGGGTAACCAGTTGGCCGTCAATTTCCCAGGTGCCGTTGGGCAGGGCAAACTCTTGAAAGACAGTCCGGATCGTGTCTAAATAAAACTCTTCCGACATATCGAGTACGGCGTTGTATTCATTGTAAAAGCGGCGATGAGCCTCAGCGTCTTCGTCGTCGCCGCGCATCAAGTCAAGATAAAAATCGTAATGCGATTTAACGTGCCGATCGGGGTTCATTGAAAGGAAACCCGCGTGTTGCAAAAAGCCGGGGTATACGCGCCGCCCGGCACCTGGGTACTGCGCAGGCACGGTGTGGATGAGCTTTTGTTCGAACCACTCAAACGGCTTGGTGGTGGCTAAGCGATTGACTTGCGTGGGTGAACAACGCGGATCAATGGGGCCGCCCATCATCGTCATACTACGGGGCAAACAGGGGTCTTTGTTGGTTGCCATTAAAGAAACAGCCGCCAAGGCGGGCACAGTCGGTTGACAAACCGACATCAAATGCACGTTAGGCCCAAGATGGCGCAAAAACTGCTGCAGGTAGCGTACGTAGTCGTTTAAGCTAAAGCCGCCCTCTGAAAGCGGCACCATGCGTGCATCGATCCAGTCGGTGACGTAGATTTCGTGATTCGGTAAGAGCGCGCGAACTGTGTCTCGCAAGAGCGTTGCGTGATGACCCGACATGGGCGCTACGAGCAAAATGGTTGGATCGGCCTTGCGCGCTTTCGCGGGCAGATCACGTTTGAAGTGCAGCAAACGACAGAATGGCAGCGTATGGGCCACTTCTTGCTCGACCATCACCGGTTTGCCGTTGACTTCAGTCGTTGGAATCCCCCACGCGGGTTTTTCGTAGGCTTTACCTAGGCGATAGATCAGCTCGTAACCTGCTGCGACTTGCCTGGCCAGTGGGGTGTAGGCAAAAGGGCTGGCTGCGTGACTAAATAACTTAGAACTCAATTCACTAAAGTGAGTCAGCGGAGCCATCAGGGCGCGCTGCATTTCATGCATTTGATAGAGCATTGAGCGAATCCGGTTGTGAGCTTCAGTTGACGATTATCACCTGATCTAGAGCCTGTGACGCCGATTTGACGGGATTTTGTGCTGCATCGCAACAAATTGTCGTATGTGAGCCACGGGTTTAGGCTTTTTAGGGCAAGATGAGGTATGTTTACTAAGTTTTTACACCATAGCTTGTGGTTTTTTGCTGGCCAGTCCGTTACCAGTAGTTTTCAACTGCAAGATTGCCAGCGACACCGCGCCGCCCTGCTGCGAAGCCGCGTTGGGCGAGCAAGGCGCGCATCTCGGTCACCATCGCAGGGTTACCACACAGCATCACGCGTGAGCGACTTGGGTCGAGCAAGAGATCTGAGCGTTGTTCAAGTTGCCCGGATGCGAGCAGCGTTGTGAGACGAGCGGGTTCTAGCCCTGTGGCACTGAGTGAGGGCGATAGGTCGAGTGTCAGCGACTCTTGCGTGGTGCTCGGTAGGTAAATGAGTTGCGTTTTATTCTGCTCCATCAACGCCAGTAGCTCGTTGCGGTAAGCAAGCTCGCAGGCCTGGCGAACCCCGTGCATGACGACGATGCGCTTGAAGCGTTTAAACGTTGCTGGATCGCGCAGCATCGACAGGTAGGCTGAAAGACCAGTGCCGGTCGCGAGCAGCCAAAGGTCTTCACCATCGCTAAACGATTCGAGCGTTAGAAAGCCAAAGACGGTTTTATTGATCCAGAGCGAGTCGCCAACACGCAGTCGAGCCATGGCAGGGCTAAATTTTCCGTCTGGCACGACCACTGAAAAGAATTCAAGTTCGTCTGCACTCGGGGCCGACACCATAGAGTACGCGCGCCACTCGCTCGGGGTGAGCGGTGTGTTTGGATCAACCGCAAGGCCCAGGCGGGCGAACTGGCCGGGTAAAAACTGAAAGCCCGCGGGGCGTGTAATCGTGAGTGAAAAGAGCTTATCGCTGAGCCAAACTGTTTTTTGAGTGACGATCTGCTCGGTGTAACGAGCAGCTGCAGCGCTAGCTTGGGGCTCAGTCATTGCACGTATCGATGCAAGCGCTGACCAGACACGCTTTAGCGCTCGAGATGTTTGAGTTTATCGGGGACGTCGAGCCAATCATCTGAGTCAGGCAGGGGGCCTTTGCTGCGACTAATGCTCGCAAATAGCGGAGTGAGTTCAGCGTTTAAGGCGATAAATTTCATTTGATCTTGCGGCACGTCTTCTTCAGCGAAAATGGCGTTAGCTGGGCATTCGGGGATGCAGACGGCACAATCGATGCATTCATCCGGATCGATCACCAGGAAGTTTGGCCCTTCGCGAAAACAATCAACCGGGCAGACATCGACACAGTCTGTGAACTTGCACTTGATACAGTTTTCGGTGACTACGTGCGTCATGTTATTTACCAAGAAGCGTTTAGATAAAAAACTATTTTACCCAAACCGACCGGCTTGTGTCGGGATACCCGCTCTGCCTGCGGTGTCTGTGCTAAGGTTTTAGAAAGGCTGGGGAACATATGGTCATTAAATCGCTGCTTGATACCGATCTGTATAAATTCACCATGATGCAGGTGGTATTGCATCATTTTCCGGCGGCACAGGTTGAATATCGCTATAAGTGCCGCACGCAAGGGGTGAATTTGCGTCCCTATCTTGACGAAATTCGTCAAGAAATCCATGCTTTATGT
>CALQNE010000052.1 GCA_943331855.1 Bordetella parapertussis | reverse complement strand
GCCTTCATTATTTGATTTTAGGAACACCGCGTGGATTTTGAGTCTTGGTGGCTGATTTTTGTGCCGTTGCTGTTTGCCTTGGGGTGGATGGCTGCACGCTTTGATATCCGACAAATTTTGTCTGAAACACGTAATCTTCCTGATTCGTATTTTCGAGGTTTAAATTTTTTACTCAACGAAGAGCCCGATCGTGCGATCGATGCGTTCGTTGAGGTCGCGAAACTTGATCCTGAAACAACTGAACTTCACTTTGCGTTAGGTAGTTTGTTTCGTCGCCGTGGTGAAATGGAGCGTGCAATCCGTGTTCATCAAAGTCTCTTGTCGCGCGCAGATTTGCCCATCAGTCAGCGCGAGAATGCGCAGCATGAACTTGCCCAAGATTATCTTAAAGCCGGCATGCTTGATCGTGCTGAAGAGGCGTTTAACGTACTGAAAGACACGACCTTTGGTTTGGCGTCCTTGCGTGCATTGATTCGCATCTATGAATCCGAGCATGACTGGCCACGCGCAATCCTTGCGGTAGAAAGCTTGCGAAAACTTGTGGATGAGCCGGTGCCACAACTGGTTCATTACCACTGCGAGCAGGCCCAGGCTGCGCTCGCAACCAAGCCTCCGCAGGTTGAGCTTGCGCAAGAGGCTTTGAAGGCGGCTGAAAAAGCGGTCAAGGCTAGCCAAACTGGCTTGGGTTCGGCTGCCTCTGTGCGGGTGGCGATGATTCACGCCTCGATCGCAGCTTCGGCGCACCAGACTCAGCTACAAAGGCAGTATCTTCAGTCCGTACTTGAACAAGCTCCCGAGTACGCGGGCTTAATTGCCGAGCAGTTATTACAAAATTTTTCTGCAACACAAGAATCGGCCCAAGGTTTGGCTTTGTTGCAGTCTCATCACCAGCATTACCCATCTCTCGATTTGTTCAACGTTGTGTTTCGTGCGCTTCGTACTCAGCAGGGTGTTGAAGTTGCGTGGGCCTTTGCCCGCGAAGCGCTGCAAGCAAATCCTTCACTCCTTGGACTAGACCGGCTGCTCGAGGCTGAACTTGCGCATGCGGTTGAAAGCAACACACCACTCGAGAGTCCAATTCCGGGGGCAGATTTGGCCTTGTTGCGTCGCTTAATTAATCAGCACAGTCAGCGTTTGGATCGTTATACCTGCCGTACTTGTGGGTTTCAGGCGCGGCGTTATTACTGGCAGTGCCCTGGATGTAATGCGTGGGAAACCTACAAACCACGCCGGATGGAAGAACTTGAATGAAGACATTTCCTAAAGAGGCAGTCGCCAAGGCTCGCATATTAGTGGTGGGCGACATCATGCTTGACCGTTATTGGTTTGGTGAGGTCGAGCGCATATCTCCCGAAGCGCCGGTACCTGTGGTGCATGTGGTGCGTCGCGAAGATCGACTTGGTGGTGCGGCTAACGTCGCACGTAACGCCGTAGCGTTGGGTGCACAGGTGACGCTCGCGGGGTTGGTAGGTGTGGATGAAGCGGCGATACGCGTTGGTGAGTTACTTGCTGAGGCCGGCGTTAAAGCGCATTTGATTGCAGATGCAGCGCATCCGACCACGCTCAAAATGCGTGTGCTTGGACGCCAACAGCAACTCTTGCGCATCGACTTCGAAGAAAAACCAACTGCTCAATTGCTCGACAGCTTGCAGCAACAGGTGATCCCTCTTTTTGCAGAACATGATGTCGTGGTGTTTTCTGACTATGCCAAAGGAGCCCTTGCACACGTTGAAGCCTTGATTACGCTTGCGCGCATGCAAGGCATTGCGATCTTGGTTGACCCAAAGGGTAGTGATTATCAGCGCTATCGTGGCGCGACGCTTGTGACGCCTAATCGTGGCGAAATGCAGCAGGCGGTAGGCCATTGGACGACCGAAGCAGATTTGGCCGAGCGTGCCCAGGGCTTGCGCGATCAACTTGAACTCGAGGCGTTGCTGGTGACCCGTTCAGAGCAGGGCATGACACTTTTTACAGCAAACGGTAGTGATCATGTCGATGCGCAGGCCCATGAAGTGTTTGATGTTTCGGGCGCAGGTGATACGGTACTCGCGACGCTGGCGGTGATGCGAGCCGCGGGCGTCGCTTGGCCAGAAGCGATGCGCTGGGCGAATCGTGCGGGCGGGATCGTCGTAGGTAAACTAGGTACTTCTACAGTAACTGCCGGAGAACTCTCATGATTGTGGTCACAGGGGCAGCTGGCTTTGTTGGTAGCAATATTATTCGCGGTTTAAATCGTCGCGGTTTGACCAATATTTTGGCGGTCGATGACTTGACCGATGGCGATAAGTTTGTGAACCTGGTCGGTGGACAAATCTCTGACTACATGCATAAAGATGAGTTTCGTCGTGGTGTCCTGGATGGTTTTTTGCCGGGTGTGCGTGCCGTGTTTCACCAGGGAGCTTGTTCAGACACCACTGAGCGTAACGGCCAATTTATGATGGATAACAATTATCGTGTGACGCTTGAGTTATTCGAATATTGCCAAACGCACAAAATCCCATTGATCTACGCTTCTTCTGCTGCGGTGTATGGCGCAGGTTCTGATTATCGTGAAACCATCGAAAACGAAAAGCCGCTCAATGTTTACGGCTATTCAAAGTTTTTGTTTGATCAGGTGCTGCGTGCGCGTATGAATTCTTTGACCGCACAAGTGGTCGGTTTGCGTTACTTCAATGTCTATGGTCCGCAAGAGCAACACAAAGGTCGTATGGCCTCTGTTGCGTTTCACAACATGAATCAATTCATCGACGAAGGTCACGTGCGTTTGTTTGGTGGTTGGGATGGCTATGCCGACGGTGGCCAATTGCGCGACTTTATTTCTGTGCATGATGTGGTCGATGTCAATCTGCACTTTTTAGATCATCCAAAAGTATCCGGTATTTTTAATTGCGGTACAGGTCGCGCACAACCCTTTAATGATGTGGCCAGTGCCGTGGTCAATACAATGCGTACCTTGCGTGGGCAAACACCCTTATCCCTTGAAGAGCTGGTCAAACACGGTTCGCTTCGTTACATGGCGTTTCCTGAGGATCTCAAAGGTCGCTATCAAAGCTATACCCAGGCTGATATCTCAGCGTTGCGGGCGACAGGCTTTAAAGCCCCAATGCGTGATGTGCAAACGGGCGTCGCTGAATACGTCCGTGCCTTACATGGCGCGAGTGCCCAGACCGCTTAACGTAGCGGTGAATTACGCCTGGATATCGCTCGACGCCTGATCCCGCCAGAGCTAGGCAAAACCTCAACATAGTGGCGCGACAGATTTGGCTAAACCTGCCTGATTCTGGTTCGCGTCAACTTTTTGAGGTAAAGCGATGAACCCTTTTACTGAGTCGACTATTGCGCGCCCTTTGAGCCCTGCAAGTAACTTAGGTGCGTCACACAGATTTAACAATGATCCGATGACAGATCAAGCGTTTGCGTCTGAAGCGCGCCAGCGTTTATCGCGACGCACGAGTGTAGTGAGCATGCTCGCCGGGATCGGGATGAGTATGTCGGCGCAGGCGCTTGATCTCAATGCGGCAACTGCGGAGCAACTTCAAGACTTGCGGGGTGTCGGGCCACGGACTGCCCAGATCATTGTGCAAGAAAGAAACCGCGCTGGTCGCTTTGAATCACTTGAGGATTTGTCAGACCGCGTGCGTGGTATCGGTCCTAAACGTATCCAGGCATTACAGGCAGCTGGTTTGCGGGTATCAGGTGCTGAACGAACGCGCGATGGGTCCAGCCGACCTTCGGGCCTCGTGACGCCAACGATTGACCCTGATACCAACCGTTAAATTTGTGCTGAGACCCCTTGTCTTTGTTATGATAATTGCTATGAAAACATATCCTAGCGTTGAAAAGGCTGTCGGCAATACGCCGCTTGTGCGCCTGCAGAGGTTGCCCTCAAAGAATGCACAAGAGCGTGGCAACATTGTGCTGGGCAAGCTTGAAGGTAACAATCCAGCGGGGTCTGTCAAAGATCGTCCGGCCTTGGCCATGATTTTGGGGGCAGAGACTCGGGGCGAAATCAAACCAGGTGACACACTGATCGAAGCCACCAGTGGTAACACGGGGATTGCCTTGGCCATGGCCGCAGCGATGCGTGGCTACAAAATGATTTTGATCATGCCCGATAATCTTTCTGTCGAGCGTCGCGCTTCAATGGCTGCCTACGGGGCCAAACTCATTCTGACACCTGCCAGTGGTGGTGGTATGGAGTTTGCCCGTGATCTCGCCGGCAAAATGCAGGCGGAAGGTCAAGGAAAAGTGCTGGATCAGTTTGCAAATCCAGATAACCCCTTGGCACATTTCAACACCACGGGCCCAGAGCTTTGGGAACAAACCGGCGGTGAAATTACGCACTTCGTGAGTGCCATGGGTACGACCGGTACGATCATGGGTGTCAGTCGCTATTTAAAGTCTAAAAATCCAGCGATCACAATTGTGGGGGCGCAACCCGCTGAGGGGTCGCAAATTGCGGGCATCCGAAAATGGCCTGAAGCCTATTTGCCTGCAATTTATGATCCCAAATTGGTCGATCAGTTTGAATCTATCGAGCAGAAAGATGCCGAAGAGATGGCCAGACGCTTGGCGGCTCAAGAGGGGATTTGTGCAGGGGTTTCGGCGGCGGGCGCCTTGGTCGCAGCATTGCGCGTCGCTGAAACGGCACGCAATGCCACGATCGCCTTTATCGTGTGTGACCGAGGCGATCGGTATCTTTCAACGGGTTTGTTTGATCCGCAGCCTTAATGTGTGCTGAGGGCCTGGGCTAGATCGGCCACCGAGGCCGCATAAAAGTAGCTGCGGTTGTATTGCGTGATGGTAAAGAAGTTTTGTGTAGCAGTGCGTAGCTCAACGGTGCCGCTATTTTCTTCTGGCAAATCGATGATGCCCAAAGGCACGCGCATCCAAGAAGCGTCTTTCATTCCGGGTGGTAGTCTGGCACCGGCTGCTTGTAATTGAGGCCAGTCAAGGGTGGGTTTTAATCCTCCGTCTACCAACTTGTTGGCCGAGGTAGGCAATTTAAGCGGTACAAAGATGGGTAAGCCACGTTGCCATCCGTGTTCAACCAAAAAATTGGCGACCGAATAAATTGCGTCTGCCATATTGGTGCTGAGATTGATTTCTTGGGCGCCTTTCGCGCTGACGGCAAAGCGCTTGATGCTTCCGGGCATAAATTGCGGTATTCCGATTGCTCCGGCATACGATCCCTTAAGGGTGCGGGCATCTAGGCGACCCATTAAATCAAGCTCGATGAGGTCCGCTAATTGATTGCGAAACATCTCTGCGCGGTCTGGTCGCGACGCATCGGGATAATCAAAGCCTAACGTCGTGAGTGAATCCAGTACGCGAAAACTTCCTTGATTTTTACCGTAAACAGTTTCGACACCAATGATGGCGGCGATGACGTTTTGTGGAACGCCGTAGCGCGCGGTCGCACGGTCAAGCTCAGCGGCATATTGGTGCATAAAGTCTTGACCTTGGGCAATCCGAATCGGTTCGACGACGCGCCCGCGATAGGCCGCCCAGCTACGCGGTGCCCGTGGTTGTCCGACAGCGGGGGGAGCGACAATGCGAGCCACCGTAGGGTTATAGCGGGCTTCGTCAATTAGCTTAAGCACGTTTGATTCAGAAAGTTTGCGGCTTGAGGCCAGCTCGGAGCCAAACCGCTGCATGGCTGCACGACGGGCTTCAGGGGTCTGAGCCTTGATTCCCCCCTCTGCGCTAGGTGCAGCGCCCGTTGAGGTTGTCGAACTGCCCGAGTTCGTAGTGCCAGTGCCTGTGACGGCTTTTCCGGCTTCCGACGAGGCGCTGCCTGAGGACGAGGGGGTGCCACACCCGCTCAAAAGCACTGCTATTAAACCGAACTGAATGAGACGCCATTGCCCGAGCATAAACATTTCCTTGTGAAATCAGCCGATATCATACCTAGTGCCTGAGCTTGGGCGCGAGTTCCGGTAGAATCTAAGGTTGATTGTCGGGCGTAAGACCCGATTTAGTTGTATTTTTAATATCTGGAGATCGTTGGATGAAAGTGCTTGTTCCTGTAAAGCGCGTCGTAGACTACAACGTCAAAGTACGCGTGAAGTCGGATCAGACGGGCGTTGACATTGCAAATGTCAAAATGTCGATGAATCCCTTTGACGAAATCGCGGTTGAAGAAGCGACCCGTTTAAAAGAAAAGGGTGCTGCCACTGAAGTCATCGCGGTGTCTTGTGGTGTGGCGCAGTGCCAAGAAACGCTACGTACCGCCATGGCAATTGGGGCAGATCGCGGCATTTTGGTGCAAACAGACGTTGAGCTTCAGCCACTGGCTGTCGCCAAATTGCTCAAGGTGCTGGCTGAAAAAGAACAGCCTCACTTAATCATTTTGGGCAAACAGGCGATCGACGACGATTCAAATCAAACTGGTCAGATGCTTGCCGCTTTGCTGGGTTGGTCGCAGGCAACGTTTGCGAGCAAGATCGAACTAGGCGAGGGTGTTGCGCGTGTCACGCGTGAAGTTGACGGCGGGCTTGAAACAATCGAACTTAAGCTGCCGGCAATTGTCACAACCGATCTGCGGCTGAACGAGCCGCGCTACGTGACGTTGCCAAACATCATGAAGGCCAAGAAAAAACAGCTCGATACCGTTACGCCTGAGTCGTTAGGCGTTGATGTGGCTCCTCGGCTTAAAACCTTGAAAGTTGTTGAGCCCGCTGCGCGTTCAGCTGGAATCAAAGTTCAAGACGTTGCGGCCCTGGTCGACAAACTCAAAAATGAAGCAAAGGTGGTGTAACCATGTCAATACTTGTCATCGCTGAACACGATAATGTTCAACTCAAAGGTGCAACACATAATGTTGTGGCAGCAGCCACAAAAATTGGTGGTGATATTCATGTGCTGGTTGCAGGTGCTAATGCACGTGCAGTTGCCGAGCATGCTGCAAAAATCGCAGGCGTTTCAAAAGTGCTGCTAGCCGAGTCTCCTGAGCTGGCAGATAGCCTGGCCGAAAACGTAGCGCAACAGGTTTTGGCCTTAGCCGGTGGTTATAGCCACATTTTGTTTGCAGCGACCGCTTCAGGCAAAAACGTTTCACCGCGCGTGGCAGCCTGTTTAGATGTTGCCCAGATCTCAGAGATTCAGGCAGTAGATTCACCCGATACATTTCAGCGTGCGATCTACGCTGGCAATGCGATTTCAACGGTTCAGTCTAGCGATGCCGTGAAGGTGATCACCGTGCGCACAACCGGTTTTGATGCAGCGCCTGAGGGTGGCAGTGCGACCATCGAGGCAATTACTGCCTCAGCTGGCGCCGGCTTATCAACCTTCATCGGTCGCGAAGTGGCTAAGAACGATCGTCCAGAACTCGCAGGCGCGCGTATCGTCGTTTCAGGCGGCCGTGGCATGGGCAGCGCTGAGAACTTTAAGATCCTAGATCCGCTTGCCGACAAACTTGGCGCAGCCTTGGGTGCTTCGCGTGCCGCCGTTGATGCAGGCTATGCACCCAACGATTGGCAGGTTGGTCAAACAGGCAAAATCGTGGCGCCTCAGTTGTATGTTGCGATTGGCATTTCGGGCGCGATTCAACATTTGGCTGGCATGAAAGATTCAAAGGTCATTGTTGCGGTGAATAAAGACACCGAAGCGCCGATTTTTGGTGTGGCAGATTACGGCCTGGTCGCTGATTTGTTTCAGGCTGTGCCTGAGCTTGTCACCGCGTTGTAAGCTTCACTCAAGTATGGCGAGCTATCCTAACCCCGTCCTCGTGACGGGGTTTTTTGTTTGATTGGGCAAATGAGATCACGTTTATGACCTATCGCGCACCTGTTGATGATTTTCGTTTTGTGTTCGAACATATCGCGGGCTCGGCTGAGCTGTTAAAGCTAAACGCCTTTTCTGCGCTTGAGCCTGATTTGATTGAGGCGGTTCTTCAAGAGAACGCTAAGTTCACGGCTGAAGTTGTGGCGCCAACCAACTGGGATGGCGACCAGCATCCGCCTGCTTATAAAAACGGCGTGGTGACGATGCCCGCCTCGTTTCAACTCGCTTTTAAACAATTTGTAGAGGGTGGTTGGCAAGGTCTGCGCCATCCTGAAAAATGGGGTGGGCAAGGGCTGCCGAAACTATTGGCAACTGCGACGACAGAAAATCTCTTTGCAGCGAATGTCGCATTTTCACTAGGCCCTTTGCTAACGGATGGCGTGATTGAGGCGCTGCTTTTATCGGGTTCGGACAAACAGCAAAAGCTTTATATCGAAGCATTGGTGCAGGGTAAGTGGACTGGCACCATGAACTTGACAGAGCCGCAGGCCGGTTCTGATTTGTCGTTAGTGAACACGCGTGCCGTCGCACAAGCGGATGGTACCTATCGTTTATTTGGGCAAAAGATATACATCACGTTTGGTGAGCATGATCTTGTTGAAAACATTGTGCATTTAGTGTTGGCACGCATGGCCGATGCGCCGCCTGGCGTCAAGGGTTTGTCGCTGTTTGTGGTGCCCAAAGTTTTGGTCAATGATGATGGCACCCTGGGTGCACGTAATGACGTTTGGTGTGCATCGATCGAACACAAGTTAGGCATTCACGGCAGCCCGACGGCGGTCTTGCTGTTCGGTGACGATAAAGGTGAAGTTGGCGCGGGTGCGATTGGTACACTCGTTGGTCAAGAGAATCGCGGCCTTGAGTATATGTTCATTATGATGAACGCCGCGCGCTTTGCGGTAGGTGTGCAGGGTATCGGTGTGAGTGAGGCCGCCACCCAAAAGGCCCGCGCGTACGCACGCGACCGTGTGCAAAGTCGTGCCATTGAAGGATCAGCGGCCGCTGTGCCCATTATTCAACATCCGGATGTACAGCGTATGTTGTCCACGATGCGCGGGCTCACAGAAGCGGCTCGTTCGATTGCCTGCGTCGCAGCAGTCGCTGATGATTTAAGCATCGAACATACCGACCCCGAAGTGCGCCGCGCGAATCAGGCGCTCTATGATTATTTGGTACCGGTTGTGAAGGGGTTTTCAACCGAATGCGCGCTTGAGGTCACCTCGCTTGGCGTGCAGGTTCATGGGGGCATGGGTTTCATTGAAGAAACCGGTGCCGCGCAGTTTTATCGTGATGCACGGATTCTGACGATCTACGAAGGGACGACAGCCATTCAGGCCAATGATTTGGTTGGGCGCAAAACCCTACGTGATGCCGGTGCTACCGCCTTGGGGCTGGCACGTTCAATGCAACAAACGCTTGAGGCACTTGAGGCTGAAAGCCTGTTGGCGGCGACACACTATGCACCGGGCTTGCGCCTGATCCAGGCGCGACTAAAGACGAGCGTTGAGGCGTATCAAGCTGCGGTGCAGTATGTGCTGGATTATGCCAAGAGTGACATTCGTGCGGTGTATGCGGGCAGCGTGCCGTATCTTATGTTGACGGGTTATGTCCTGGGGGGCTGGCATCTTGCGCGTGCGGCACTGGTATGCAGCGCCGCGCAACGCCAAGCAAGTGCGACCCCTTTTACGGATAATAAATTTGCGACAGCAGTGTTCTATGCGGGTTCGATCTTGCCGCGGGTGCAGGCACTAAACCTTGCGTTATATCAAGGAATTGTGCTGGACGAGGTGTTGGGGCGTTCGGATCTGGTGGTGTAATTCACTCAGCTTATAAGAAAAGATTCTTATTCTTGTAGGCTGAGTAATAGCCCCTGTCGGGCTGATGACCTTAACAGTCAATGCACACACTTTTGACCTAGGAGAACGCGCATGGGATCACTACGCTTAGGCGATATCGCCCCCGATTTTGAACAAGATTCTTCTGTTGGCCGTATTCGATTTCATGAATGGCTAGGTAATAATTGGGGTGTGTTGTTTTCGCATCCCGCTGATTTCACCCCAGTATGTACGACCGAACTTGGTTACACCGCAAAATTATCAAATGAGTTTGCCGAACGTGATGTGAAGGTCATTGCATTGTCTGTCGACGGTTCAGCATCGCACAACACTTGGATTGCTGATATCAACGACAGTCAAAACGCTACGGTTAACTTTCCGATCTTGGCTGATGAAGACCGTAAGGTTTCGACTCTCTATGACATGATTCATCCTAACGCGAACGCGACCTTAACCGTACGTTCGGTTTTTATTATTGATCCTGCCAAAAAAGTACGGCTGATGATCACATATCCTGCCAGCACTGGGCGAAACTTCGACGAAATTTTGCGCGTAATCGACTCGCTTCAGTTAACCGACAAGTATTCTGTCGCGACGCCGGTAAACTGGCAGGCAGGCCACGATGTGATTATTGCTCCGTCGTTAAAAGACGAAGCAATCATTAAAGAAAAATTTCCAAGGGGCTATCGCACTGTGTTGCCCTACCTTCGAATCACCCCTCAACCACGTCACTAAATCAAGGCAAGATCGCATCTAAGCTGGTATTGACTTCAATCAGAATAGGTGCGGTCGCTTTGAAAGCCGCTTGTATGACGCCATTGATTTCATCTTCGCGCGTGATGCGCGCGGACGCCATGCCGAAGCTGCGTGCGAGGTCATGAAAATCTGGATTGAACAGCGAGGTGCCGCTAACGCGTCCGGGATAGCCACGCTCTTGGTGCAAGCGAATTGAGCCATAGCTGGCATTGTTTGAGACGATAAAAATAATGGGTAGTTTGCGTTCAACCGCCAAAATCATTTCGTTGCCTGTCATTAAAAATCCGCCGTCGCCCACAATGCATACGGTGTGACGAGTTGGTTCGCGTAACGCACAGGCCACTGCAGCTGGCGTGCCGTAACCCATGGCACCCGCAAGCGGCGCCATTAAGCGCTGCCCCGTTTTGAACGTAAAGTGGCGATAGACTGGGGCGGCAAAGGTACCGGCATCAAGACAGATCGTGGTATCAGGCGTTGAATGATCCATTAGCGCACGCACGACGGTTGTAAAGTTCACGCCTTTTTTTGCTTGACGTGAAGGCCAGGCCGCCCAAGACTGCGAGTGCTCTCTGAGTGTTTTGAGCCATGTCGAGCGTGCCGCATTCGTTGCAGGGGCGGGTGTGTGCGTCAACGCCTGCACCAGTTTGACGGGGTCGCACACCAAGGGATAATCGGCCACCGTGTCCCAACTCACGACAC
Organism: Bordetella parapertussis; assembly: GCA_943331855.1. Classification (GTDB taxonomy): domain Bacteria; phylum Pseudomonadota; class Gammaproteobacteria; order Burkholderiales; family Burkholderiaceae_B; genus Zwartia; species Zwartia parapertussis_H. The sequence goes on along the minus strand of CALQNE010000052.1, from coordinate 4,663 downwards.
GCGAGTCGGGGTAACAGTGCAGCAAAGTTTGCGGCGCCTGTGCGTAAGCTGGAAACTGATAGTTTTGTGTGGTGATGTCGCCCAGGCGTGTACCCAAGGCAAGAATGAAATCACTGGTTTGTAGCGTTGCCATTTGGGGCGCAGGATTTGAAAGCCCTAAATCACCGACAAATAATTCATCATCATTCGCAAAAATATCGTGACGTCTAAACGAGACCATGGTGGGTAGTTGCCAGTGATGCACAAAAGCGGCCAAGGCTTCGCGCCCACCTGGGCAATCAAACGCGCCGCCAGCAATCACGACAGGGCGTTGCGCGGTGCTCAAGCGTTGTGCAATTTCAGCCAGCTGGTCAGTCGACGGTAAGCCAAAGATGTGTGAATGTTGTTTGAAGTTTGGAACCGGTACAGTTTGTTGTTGAATGTCTTCGGGGAGTACTAACACGACGGGGCCGGGTACACCTGAGGTCGCCATTCGAATCGCTTTGAATGCGGCTTGTGCGATTTGTTCAGGGCCCGTGCATTCAAACACCCACTTTGCAACTGAGCCGAACATTTTTTGATAATCAATTTCTTGAAAGGCTTCGCGCCGTAGATCACGTGCAGCGATTTGGCCAATCACCAGGATCATTGGGACAGCGTCTTGTTGTGCAGTGTGAACAGCGATTGCTGCGTTTGAAGCCCCAGGGCCACGGCTGACTAAGGCCAAGCCCGGGCGGCGAGTCAGGCGCCCATCTGCAACGGCCATGTAGCCGGCTCCACCCTCATGGCGACACGTAACGACATCGATTTGCGGAAAATCAACCAGTGCATCGAGTAAGCCTAAATAGCTCTCGCCCGGGACGAGGAAAAGTCGATCCATCCCAAAGTCAGTGAACACTTTGAACAGGGCGTGGCTAGAGGTGAAGTTTGTCATCGCGTGAATCTGGCTAAAAAATTGTGAAGTTCGCAAATTAGCACAGCAGAGGGCGCTTCGCCCATTGCGTCACTTTTGTTTGATCAGGGAGCAAGCCATAGCTAAGGATTAGTTTGTTGCAAAAAACAAGCATTTTAAAAGACTGTATTTGCAAACAGTACTGTATTTGTGTACAGTACTGTTTATGGCACTTAGCCAAACAGTTTTGCCGGTTCTAGGTCCCCGGCAACCATCCTCGGTCTTTTGGCCGGGGGTGGTTCCTCAAACAAAGTGTAGTACCCGTCAACTATTTTCAGGAGCCTCACCATGCGTCAACTTACTCTGCCTCAGGCCGCCCGCCCTCACAACACCCCATCCTTCGCTTCGTCTGCGTCACAGCAAGGGTTGCCTAGCGCAAAAGGCATGCTGTCTGACATTTTGTTACTGTCGTTCTGGGTTGCGATGATCCCCGCCTTTCTGTTGATCGGCAACGCAGCAGGCTTCTAAGCTGTTTTAAAATCCTTGTTTTAACTACCGGCTAGCAGCACGACGCCCAAGGCAATCGAACAGCAGCCAACGAGCCTGCCCCAGCCGACGGGTTCGCGCAGCAGATAAAGCCCCGCAAGCGTGACCAGTAGCATCGACATTTCGCGTGCGGGTGCCACCAAACTAACCGGTGCACCATCTCGCAGGGCGTACAGCACCAAAATATAGCCAAGGGGTGACAACACCCCAATTGCCCAGGCCAGTGGCCAATAGCCGCGCATCGCCTCCATGGCTTGCTTAGGCTGGCGGGCTGTGTGGGGCAACATCAGCAGGGTGCGGGTTGCACAGGTTGCCCAGTCAAACACCACTGGGGCAATTAACAGCGTTTTGACGCCATAGGCATCCACCAGGGTGTAAGCGGCAATGAATAGACCAACGAGCGCACCCCAACGCACCCCGAGCATTGCCGCCGGTTGTAATAACCGGCTAATTTTTCCTTGAGTGGCAATGAGCAAGACGCCCAAAACCACACAAAGCATGCCGCTAATGCCTCGAATCGTGCCAGGTTCGCCCAGCAATAACAGCGCACCCACTGTCGAAAGCATTGGGCCAGTGCCGCGCGCAATCGGATACACCACCGACAAATCAGCCAGTTGATAACCGCGTTGCAGGCAAAGGCTATAAGCCAGGTGCAGGGCGCCCGATAACGCAATACAGCCAATAATTGGCCAGCTCCATTCATTTTGGTCGAAGACTAAAATCCAGATTACCCACGGGGCGTACACAATCGTGCAGCAAAGCCCATAGGCAAACACAAACGCTGAGCCCACATGCGCCGCGCGTTTGGCCAGCAGATTCCACGAGGCGTGGGCAATCGCGGCTGCAATGACAAAAAGCAAGGCGGTTGAGCTCATGAAACCTTATATTTTGAGTGAAACGACAGCGGTCAAAAACTTGTCACAAACGGCTTTGTACCACTGCGCGAGCAGTCGATTGGCAGAAATGCCTAAAAGTGTTGTAGAATCAATGGCTTTGTTAACGCATCCTCTGCCCGGTAGCGGCCCCTGAATAGGTCAGGCGCACGCCAAACAACACCGATCCAGACCCCGTGTTTTGTCATCAACGTATTGATTTCATTACAAGGTGCACTGGTGATATCACCGAGAGCATGATGACTTGGAGTTCATATGAACCTGATCGCTATTCTTGAGCAAGAAGAAATTGCTCGCCTTACTGGCGGCAAACCTGTCACACAATTCGCCCCTGGCGATACCGTTATCGTTAGCGTCAACGTGGTTGAAGGCGCTCGCAAGCGTGCCCAAGCCTTCGAAGGTGTTGTGATTGCCCGCCGTAACCGTGGGCTGAACTCATCGTTTATCGTTCGCAAAATTTCTTCCGGCGAAGCCGTTGAACGTACGTTTCAACTGTATTCAACTCAAATTGCCTCGATCGAAGTCAAACGTCGTGGTGATGTTCGTCGCGCCAAACTTTATTATTTGCGTGATCGTTCAGGTAAGTCAGCACGTATTAAAGAAAAACTCGTCCGTAAAACGGTTGCTGCGACCGCGTAAGTTTTTTTACAACGTTTTGCAGTGGTTTTATAAAAAGCACCCAGAGGGTGCTTTTTATTTGCGTCTCATCAACAGACTGGTTTAACGGTTACCCAGATATAGTTGCGTCATCTTAGAGTCTGCTAGGATTTCACTCGCCTCTCCCGAGAGTACGCAATGCCCTTGGTCCAATATATATCCACGTTGACTGATTTCAAGCGCTTGGCGTGCGCGCTGTTCTACCATGAGTACGGCCACGCCACGACTTGGCAGTTCACGCACGAGCTCAAAGACTTTTTCAACCAATGTGGGAGCGAGTGCTGCTGTGGGTTCGTCAAGTACCATGAGCTTGGGTGCGGGCATTAATGCGCGGGCGAAGGCAAGCTGCTGTCGCTCTCCACCTGATAAGTGACTTGCGCGCTGTGACAGCTTTTCAATCAACGCTGGAAATAGCTCGAGTACTGCAGCGAGGCGCATATCGATTTTTTTCACCCCCCGCACCACCTGTAAGTTCTCGCGTACGGTGAGCGAACCGAAGACATTTGCGACCTGTGGCACATAGGCCAGCCCCGTATAAAACCGGTCTTCTGCCGCTAAGGTCTCGATTGAGCGGCCATCGAGCAAAATTTCGCCACGCACCCTTGGTAGTAAACCCAGCAAGGCTTTGACTAGTGTCGATTTACCAGAGCCATTGGTTCCTGCAATCGTGACGATTTCTTTTGATTCAACTGTTAAATTGATATCGGACACAATATCGACTTCGCTATAGCCACCTGAGAGATTTTTTAACGTGAGTAGGCTCATGCGATACCACCCATGTAAGCCACTTGCACCCGCGGATCATCCAGCACACGTTGTGGCTCACCTTGCGCCAAGATAACGCCTCTATCCATTACGATGAGCCGCCTGGCTAACGCTTTGAGCGCTTGAAGGTGATGTTCGATCACAACGAATGCAATCCCTTTTTGGTTCAGACTGAGGATGTGCTCGCTTAACTGTTCAATCAGCACCGGGTTCACCCCCGCAAAGGGCTCATCCAACAAAATACAGCGCGGTTCAAGCATCAGTACGCGGCCCAATTCAACTAGTTTTTTTTGTCCGCCTGAAAGATTGCGCGCCAAGACATTCCTGACTTTCGAGAGTTTGAGGAACTCAAGGATTTCGTCAGCTTTTTCGCAGAGCAACTGTTCGCGTTTTTGACGAGCGCGTGTATTGATTAGAGCGGCGAACAGTTGTTCGCCTTCTTTGTTGGGTGCTCCGGCTAATAAGTTTTCGTGCACCGTTAAAGATTTGAATTCGCGAGGCACTTGAAAAGTACGTACAAGTCCGTGTCGCGCTCGCTGGTCAGGCTCGAGAGTGGTGAGGTTGTGGCCGTTAAAAACAATTTTTCCAGAGCTTGCGCGTTGTTGTCCCGCGATGGCGGCAAAGAGCGTACTTTTTCCGGCGCCATTGGTTCCGGCGATACCCAGAATCTCATTGGAGCGCAATGTCAGTGACACCGCATCAACGGCTTTAAAGCCTCCGTAAAGGCAGCTGACCTGTTCAACCTCAAGAAGGTCGTTTAACGGTTGAGTGTGGGGTTCTGAAATCATGAGGCTGATCGCCCAGCAAAGATCCCATTGGGTCGATAAAGCGTTACTAAAATAAGTGCTAATCCTATGGTCCCGAGCCGTACGCTAGCCATTTGCACTTCGGATACGCCCGGAATCCAATCCTTGATAAAGCGCGAGCCTTC
>CALQNE010000051.1 GCA_943331855.1 Bordetella parapertussis | reverse complement strand
GCGTTGATTCGTACTCGCGCTGTCGTGTCGAAGCTTAAGGGCGACAACGCTGACCAAGACGCAGGCATCAAGCTTGTGTTGCGCGCCATCGAAGAGCCTCTGCGCATCATCGTTGCAAATGCTGGTCACGAGCCAAGCGTTGTGGTCAACGAAGTTGCAAACGGCAAGGGCAACTACGGCTTTAACGCCGCCACCGGCTTGTACGGTGACCTGGTCGAGCAAGGTGTGTTGGATCCAACTAAAGTCACACGCACTGCCTTGCAAAATGCGGCATCTGTTGCCAGCTTGTTGCTGACAACTGAAGCAGCTGTCTGCGAACTGGCTGAAGACAAGCCAGCTGGCGGCGGTGGTATGGGTGGTGGCGATATGGGCGGCATGGGTGGAATGGGCGGCATGGGCGGGTTCTAAGCTCAGTTGCGCATGGCCTGAGCTTCGGCTCGGGCACTTATGTTCGATAAAAAATCCAGACTTCGGTCTGGATTTTTTTTGAGCGCTTGATATTACGCACGCGCTCGAGTGGCGCCTGCGTGGGTATTTGTGCTGAGCAAAATACGCCACTTCGGTGCCGCTCGAGCGCTGGAGTGGATTGATGCGGTGGAGCGCCTGCACGCTTGAACGGTTTGCGCGTGGGGCAGGGCTGACTTTGGGGGCGCCTGCGGGTATGCTTTGGGGCTGTTCAATTAATTTGGTGGTTGAGGCATGAGTGAAGCGTCGCAGGTTCAAACAGTTTGGTCTGAGTCAGAGTTGAGTCGCTTGGCGACTCGGGCATTTCAGGGGCTTGGGTTGACTGAAACGGATGCTGCGGATGTTGTCAAAATTTTGGTGCTGGCGGATCTATTTGGTTTAAGCACGCATGGCTTGTCGCGGATTGAGTCGTATGGCGAGCGCTTGTTGGTGCAGGGGATTCGGGCTCGGCCCAATATTACGGTGCAAGCACCGGCGCCGGCCTTGCGGTTGGTGGATGGTGACAATGGCGTTGGGCCGCTGGTCGGTATGCATGCGCTGCGTGCAGCGATGGATGCGGCGCGTCAGTGTGGCATTGGGATGGCGTTTGCGCGGGGCAGTAATCATTTTGGGCCGATCTCGCCGTACTCACTGCTTGCGGCCGAAGAAGGTTTTGCCAGTGTGATTGGTAGTAATGCGACCACGACGATTGCGCCTTGGGGTGGCAGCGATGCGCGTCTCGGTAATAGTCCGCTTGGTTTTGGTGTGCCAAACCCAGGGGGCTCGCCATTTTTGCTCGATATGGCCATGAGCGTGGTGGCGCGTGCCAAGGTACGCAATGCGTTCAAGCGTGGCGAATCGATCCCCGATACTTGGGCGACCGACGACAAGGGCCGTGCGACCACTGATCCTAAAGCAGCACTCGATGGGTTTTTGTTGCCCATTGGTGGGCATAAGGGTTACGGCCTTGCGCTATTGGTGGATATGTTTGCGGGGCTCTTATCAAATGCCGCATATCTCACGCACGTTAAGTCTTGGGTCGATGCGCCAGATGAGCCACAAAATCTGGGACACTTTTTTATTTTGATTGACACCCGGATGTTAGGTTCTGCCCAGTGGTTATCAGAACGTATGATGGACTTTGCTGAGATCTTGCATGACAGCCCACCCTCCGTTGCAGATAAACCTGTGATTGTTCCGGGTGAAATAGAATTAAAAAAAATGGCGCAACAGCGCACCAACGGCATTGTGCTTGAGGCTGCAACAGTGGCCTTATTGATGCAGCACGCAAACGCCTAACAGGAGACGACCTTGCAAGATTGGACTTGGTTATGGATTCCGGCTTCGATTTTTGCTGCTGCTGCACAGGCCGGGCGTAATGCCATCCAGCGTAGCCTCACCGAAAAACTCGGCACCCTTGGCGCAACGCAAGTCAGATTTTTATACGGGTTTCCGTTTGCCGCCTTGTTTGCTGCCGTTGCGCTGTTTGCAACGGGGTCAAGCTTTCCAAAGATGGACCTGACCTTTGCCTTGTTTGTCCTGGCGGGTGCAGTTTCTCAAATTGCAGCAACAGCCTTAATGCTCGCAGCGATGCGTCAACGGGCTTTTGTTGTGGTGACGGCCTGGACAAAAACCGAGCCTGTGCAAGTTGCGGTATTTGGTTTGGTGGTGTTGGGGGACACCATCTCGTGGCTCGCCATGGTCGCAATTATTGTGGCCACAACCGGTGTCACAATTATGGCGCGCAAGCCAGCCAGTGGGCAACAAGAGGGCTCTGCCTGGCAGCCAGCGGCCTTGGGGTTGTTGGCGGGGGCGTGTTTTGCGATCGCGGCCGTGACGTTCAGAGGGGGGATTTTGGCCCTGGGCGATGGTCATTTTTTGATGCGTGCTTCGTTGACGCTTGCGTGCGGCTTAGGTGTGCAAACCCTGCTACTTGCTGCGTGGATGATGACCTTTCATTACGAGGCTTGGGTGCGCTGCTTACAGGCCTGGCGTATTTCAATATGGGGCGGCCTGTTAGGCGCTTCGGCATCTGAGGGCTGGTTTCTTGGGTTTGCGCTGACCGCTGCGGCCAACGTACGAACCCTAGGACTAGTCGAGGTGTTGTTCGCCCAATTGCTATCTTGGCGTGTGTTTTCTAGCAAAAGCACCCGACAAGAAACGATTGGCACCGTACTGATTGTGCTGGGCGTTGCCTGCTTATTGTTGACCTCAACTTAAAGCAGGGGGATCCGCTTGGCGGCAGTATCGGCAGCCGGTGTGCCTTTGTAGTCTTTGACAATACGTTGCAGAGTCACTTTTGCCCCAGCGCGATTGTTGAGCTCTATTTGGCAACTCGCAATTAACAGCAAGGCATCGGGCGTGCGCGTTTCATTCGGATACTTTTTGGCCATTGCCTCAAGCGTCGTGATGGCACCCTTGAAATCTTTTGACGCATAGCGACTACTGCCTAGATAAAATTGAGCAGTAGGCGTGAGTTTGCTGTCTGGGTAGAGCGTTAAAAAGGCGGTTAGATTTTCAGTCGCTTCTTTGTACTGACCTTTGCGAAAGCTTTCGATTGACTGATCAAAGGCAGATTGCTCTCGCGGATCGGCCGATTTGGCATCAGGTGCGCGCGCGCCTGATGTGCCGCCGGGCGATCCGGGGCCACTGCTGGGCCGTCCAAGCTGCTCCATATCGCCACGTAGACGTACGACTTCTTGCTCGAGCGCCTCAATCTGGTCTGCGAGTTGCAGGCGTGCGCGTTGATTGGCTTCGGTGAGTACTTTGATTTGTTGGCGTAGTTCAACAATAGCTTTGCGAGCATCATCATCCGCAAAGGCAAGCGCAGACTGGCTGATCGATAAGCCGCACATAAACAGCAACCCAGTGCCAAGTGCGCGCTTAGAGACGGTGGTGATAAACATGAATAATCCCTTTTAAAGCAACAAGGCGGCTAGTGAGCCGCCCTGTGTCGTTCAGTTCACAACCTTGAGCTTAACGCTTGTAATTGAAATCTGCACGACGATTTTCAGCGTAATCTGCATCAGAGCTGCCTAACGCTTTAGGCTTTTCTTTGCCGAAGCTGATGGTTTCGACTTGAGTGTCAGATACGCCTAACAGCGTGAGCATGCGGCGTACGGCTTCGGCACGACGTTGGCCGAGTGCCAGGTTGTACTCAGAGCCACCGCGTGCGTCAGTATTGCCTTCGATGATCACGCGTTGTTGAGGCGCACTTGCGAGGTACTTGCCATGCGTTTCGACCAGCGAGCGATACTGTTCGCTGACTGAGTAGCTATTGAAGTCAAAGTAAACAGAGCGCTGTTTAGCCAAGATACTTTGTGGATTGAACGGATCGAGAATACCCGAACCGTCGGCGCCGCCAGCCCCAGCTTTGTCGTCGAGAGAAACCGAACTACAAGCAGCCAAACTGGCAGCCAGGACGGCGATGGTGAGACCTTTTGCGATGCGCGACATGATGGATCCTTTAAGAGGAGATTCAACTGTTATTGAGAAAACGGGCCCCAGGTGGGTTCGCGTATTTCGCCATTCAGAACCGACAATGTCTGACGAACGCGCCCATCGCTGGAGACCCCCGCCAATACACTTCGACCGCCCTGAACTGCGGCATACAGCACTTGCATTCCATTAGGAGCAAAACTCGGGGACTGATCGTCACGCCCGTCGGTGAGAAGGGATTCTGCACCCGTTGCTAAGTTGAGCGACGCGATACGGTATGACCCGTCTCGACGAGTAACTGTCAGCAAAGTTTTGCCATCCGGAGAAATTCTAGGTGAGATATTGTAACCGCCACTGAAAGAAATGCGGCGCGGCTCGCCACCATCGAGCCCCGTTTGATAAATTTGAGGGCTGCCACTGCGATCGCTCGTGAAGTAAATCGAGCGCCCATCCGGAGCAAAGGTGGGTTCGGTATCAATGAGCGGAGAGCGGGTGACGCGGCGCAGATTTGCCCCATCGTTGGCCCCCAAGGTGTAGATTTGTGACAAACCATCGCGCGTAAGAACAACAGCTAGCGTGTTGCCGTCGGGTGACCAGGCAGGTGCCGAGTTGTTGCCTTTGTAATTGGCGACTGGCGAACGTTTGCTCGTGGTGAGATGGTGCACATACACCACGGGTTTGCCAGACTCAAAGCTGACGTAGGCCAGGCGGGTGCCATCGGGCGACCAAGCGGGTGAAATAACGGGCTCACGCGATCTTAAAGCGACCTGTGGACTTTGCCCATCCGCATCGGCGATTTGCAGTTCATAGGTTTTACCTTGTTTGAGAACGTAGGCAATACGGGTCGCAAATACGCCTTTGATGCCGGTGATTTTTTCATAAATTCGGTCGGCGATTTGATGTGAAATGCGCCGTAGTTCTTTTTCAGTTCCTGAAAAAGAGACCCCATCAAGCGGCCCGCGCTTGACTGTGTCACCGAGCCGGTATTTGATTTCAAAGCGACCATCCGGCAAACGAACAACCGTGCCATAGGCGATAAAGTCTGCGCCACGCGTGCGCCACTCGTCATACGCAATGGTCGTATCAACGTTCAGTGCGGCACCCGAGGTGCTAATGAGGTTGAATTGCCCCGAACGCGTCAAATCGGCGCGAATGATCTCTGCGATTTGGCTTCCAGCCGCGTCGCCGCTGAAGTCAGCAATCGCCACGGGGTATTGTTGCGCCCCAGTGCCAGAGATGTCGACGCGCAACTGCGCCTGTGCAATGCTGGTGTGGCATAGGGCGATTACAGCGATCAGGCTAGTCAATAGCCAACCAGCGAATGCCAGGCTAAACGTCTTGGATTTGGTCAGCAGGTGGTGGGGTCGGTCTAGCGTCATATGGCGTGGGCTCCTGTCAATCATACATATTGTAATTGACGTCGATGTAACCAGGGTAGCTGCCTGTAGACGGCCTTGGGAAGGGCGTGCAGCGCCGAATTCCGGTTTCGACCGCACGGTCAAAGTTGGTGTTGCCCGAGGACTTGGTCATTCGGACATCGGCGATCTGACCGTCAGGCTTCAAGCTCACCCTGTACTGCGCAGCCGGGTTGCCCGCTGAGCCTCGGGGTGGCGGCGGAAACGACACCCCGGGTTGTACGCAGGCACGCACTTTAGCGCCATAGCCATCATCGCGGCCGCCACCTGCTTGGTTACGGTCTGCTGTGCCCCCAGGGATGCCAGCCGCGCCCAATGCATCACCACGCATCATCTCTTTTAAGGCCTGATCCTTGGCTGCACGCGCGGCAGCCTCTTCTTTTGCTTTTTTCTCCGCAGCAGCAACCTTAGCAGCGTCTTCTTTGGCTTTTTTGGCAGCTTCTTCTTTTACTTTTTTCTCAGCCTCTTCCTTCTCTTTCTTTTCGGTGGCTGCTTTTTCAGCGAGTAGTTTTTTCTCGGCGTCTTCTTTTGCGCGTTTATCCGCCTCGAGGCGCTCAGCGTCTCGACGACGTTGTTCTAACCGCTCAGCTTCTTTGAGTTTTGCGAGCTCCAGTTCTTTTTTGATGCGTTCTTTTTCTTTGATCGCATCTTCAGCAGCCTTTTTCTCGGCAGCTTCTTTTGCAGCGTTTTCGCGCTCAAGCCTTTCTTGCTCGCGACGACGCTTGGCCTCTTGTTCGAGCGCAATTTCTGGGTCCACTTGCGGGACGGGTGCTGCCGTCGGCGCAACCGGGGGCGGTGGTGGTGGAGGCGGCGGGGGCGGCGGTGGCTCGGGTTTGGGCTCGGGCGCAGGTGCTGGTTTTGGCGCCGGTGTGGGTTCAGGCGGCCTGGGTGTAGGGTTGACTGGGCTATTGCCTTCGGCAACGAGCATCACCTGCAAGGGCCCCTGGGCTTCAGTTTTCCAGTCAAGCCCAATCACGAGCATTAGCACCAAGATCAGATGAGTCAGTAAAGCCAACGCCAAGGCGCGCAGATTCATAGACTGCCGCGGAGGCAGTATAGGACCACGTACCAGCTTGGGTTTACGAGGCTTCATGAGTAATGGAAGGTCTTAAACGAGTTTGGCATTAACGCGCTTAACGCTTTGTGGGCTTTGCGTTGGGAGCAGGAGTGGTATTACCTTTTTGATCCACCAGCAATCCAAGTTTTGTTACACCATTTTTACGTAGGTCTTCCATGACTTTCATCACCACGTCGTAGGGCACTTTGCCGTCAGCGCCAATGACGACCGGCTGATCGGGCTTAAGCTCAGACAAAATTGTTTGGGCTAAAGCATTGCGCTCAACGGGTCTGTATGTTTGACCCGGCTCGCGCTTGCGCCACGAGACTTTGCTATCTTCGGTGATTTGAATTTCGATCGGTGTCAGGGGTACGTTGGCCGCTTGACCGACAGAGGGCAGCTCAATCACACCCGGCGTGATCAAAGGTGCGGTGACCATAAAAATCACCAATAAAACGAGCATGACGTCGATATACGGCACGACGTTGATCTCGTTTTTGAGGCGTCGACCTCGCCCAGAATTCGAGCGCACCGAAGACATTAGTGCACCTGCCGCTGCAGAATGTTCAAGAATTCATCGACAAAGGATTCAAAGCGAATCGATAGCCGATCAATGTCATGGGTGTAGCGGTTGTACGCGACCACCGCCGGAATCGCGGCAAACAGGCCAATAGCGGTGGCAATCAGAGCCTCGGCAATGCCTGGTGCGACCGAGGCAAGCGTAGCTTGTTGCACGTTGGCAAGGCCCACAAACGCGTGCATGATGCCCCAGACCGTGCCGAGTAGCCCAATATATGGGCTAACCGAACCCGCTGAGGCCAAAAAGTTTAAGTGTGACTCGAGCTCGTCCATCTCGCGTTGAAATGCGGCACGCATGGCGCGTCTGGCGCCATCGAGCGTTGGGGCGGTGCCGGGTGCCGCACCTGTACGGCGCGCTTTGGTGAACTCTTCCATGCCAGCATGAAAGATGCGGGCCAAGGCTCCGCTTTCGTTTAGGCGATCGGCAACCGATGCATCAAGCGCGTTGAGATCACCACCCGACCAGAAGTCATCTTCAAAGCTTCTTGTTTGTACAAGTGTTTTTTTAATCGTGGCACGTTTTGAAAAAATGAAGGTCCAAGACACAATTGAGACCACGATCAAGAGCAGCATGATCAGTTGCACGGGAATGCTGGCATTCAAGACCAGCGTGAGCATTGACATGTCGGAGGTAGTTGGCATCAATTATTCCTGAATAGTGACAGCAAATTTATTTCGTACCGATTTTGGAATTGCAGCGATTCGCATGTTAACGGTTTCTACGCAACAGACTTGGATATCACTTTGCGTTAGAAGTTCGCCCTCGCAGCGAATGGTTTGGTGGAAGTGTAACGAAGCTCGGCCCATTCGTGTGACTTCGCTTTCGATTTGTAACAAATCATCAAGACGGGCGGGTTTCAGATACCGAATATTGAGCTCAGTCACCATAAAGGCCCGTTGCTCTTGTGCTGCAACCGTCGATTGGTTTACGCCGACCGCGCGCAGCCACTCTGTACGGCCGCGCTCCATAAATTTTAGATAATTGGCGTAAAAGACGACACCACCCATGTCGGTGTCTTCGTAATACACCCGCACATCAAAGCGATGTTTAAAGGCTGGTGGTTTGGGCAGCATGTGCTTAGGCCATTGCCAGGCGAGCCACCACTTGGTTTGCGCAGTCTGCAAGCGAGATCCGGGTGGCTTCAGTTTCGGTGCGGCCCAGTAGCTCAACCACGCCTTCCTTGAGGCCGCGGTCGCCTACCGTGATCCTGTGTGGCGGACCAATGAGTTCCCACTCTGCAAACATAATGCCGGGACGCAAATCACGATCATCCAGGATCACGTCCACGCCCTGACTTTTGAGTGAGGCATAGAGTGCTTCGCAGGCGGTTCGGACCTCTTCGCTTTTGCCCCAGCCGACCCCACAAATGACCACTTCGAACGGCGCTAACGCGCGTGGCCAGACAATGCCTTTGGCATCGTGATTCTGTTCAATCGCCGCGCCAACCAAGCGGGTGACGCCGATGCCATAGCAGCCCATCTCCATGAGCGCAGGTTTTCCTGTCTCATCTAGAAAAGTCGCTTTTAATGCTTCAGAGTATTTTGTACCCAGGTAAAACACATGGCCCACTTCAATGCCTCGCTGAATCGCAAGGTGGCCTTTACCGGAAGGCGTTTGATCGCCCGCGACCACGTTGCGCAGATCGACCACCAAATCGGGTTCGGGCAGGTCGCGCACCCAGTTCACCCCGGTTAAATGGGCGTTTTCTTGGTTTGCCCCGCAGATGAAATCGTTCATCTTTGCTGCGGTTTGATCTGCGATGACTTTTAGCGGGCGTTTTGTGTTGACGGGGCCCAGATAGCCAGGTTTGCAGCCAAAATGCTCAACGATTTCTGCTTCAGTGGCAAATCTGAAACCTTTGTTGAGCCCAGGAATCTTACCCACTTTAATTTCATTGAGTTCGTGATCGCCGCGCAGCAAGAGCAGCCAGACCTGAGCGGGCTGATCTGCGAGGTCGGTGGCAAGCACGATCGATTTAATGGTTTGAGTCAGCGGTGCGCCCAATTGCGCTGCAACGGCTTCGCACTTGGATGCTCCGGGGGTGGATTCGACTTTCATCGCTGCGCTCGGCGCGCCGCGCTGAGCAATCAGGCACGGGGCCACCGCCAGTTCGATATTGGCGGCATAGTCTGAAGCAGGGTCGTACACGATCAGGTCTTCACCAATATCTGCAATCACCTGAAACTCATGACTTTGTGAGCCGCCGATTGAACCGGTATCGGCTGAGACTGCCCTAAAGGTAAGCCCCATGCGTTGAAAAATTTTCATATAAGCATCAAACATGACTTGATAGCTTTTTTGAGCGCTGGTGACATCACGGTCAAACGAGTAGGCGTCCTTCATCGTGAATTCGCGCCCGCGCATGACACCAAAGCGGGGTCGGCGTTCGTCACGAAACTTAGTTTGAATATGATAAAAATTAACGGGCAATTGTCGCCAGCTTTGAATTTCATTGCGTGCGATATCGGTGATGACTTCTTCAGAAGTCGGCTGCAGCACAAAATCGCGGCCGTGCCGATCTTTCATGCGTAAAAGCTCAGGGCCGTATTGCTCCCAACGGCCAGACTCAACCCAGAGTTCTGCAGGCTGTACAACCGGCATCAATAGTTCGAGGGCGCCCGCGGCGTTCATTTCTTCGCGAATGATGTTTTCGATTTTACGAATGACGCGTAAGCCGAGCGGCATGTAGCTGTAAATACCACCAGCGAGTTTACGAATCAAGCCAGCACGCATCATCAATTGATGGCTGGTGATTTCGGCGTCGTTAGGGGCTTCTTTGAGGGTGCTGATATGAAAGGCGGATGCGCGCATGGATGGCTGCTAAATTTTATTAGGGCAAATTACCCAACAGGTACGTATAATCAATTGCAATTGTATTGAATTCGCAGGGAGTGGCCATGCTTGATCGCGAAGGCTACCGTCCTAACGTAGGCATTATCCTCGTTAATCAAAAAAACGAGGTCTTTTGGGGTAAGCGCATTCGGGAACACGCTTGGCAGTTCCCGCAGGGCGGCATCAATCAGGGCGAAAGCCCGATGCAGGCCATGTTACGCGAACTTCATGAAGAGGTCGGCCTGTTGCCCGACCATGTCCGCGTGTTGGGTCGGACGCGTGAGTGGTTGCGTTATGACGTGCCGGATACCTTTATCCGGCGCGAATCACGCGGGCACTATAAGGGTCAAAAGCAGATTTGGTTTCTGCTGCGTATGCTTGGGCGCGACACCGATGTATGTCTTCGAGCCACCGCACACCCAGAGTTTGATGCGTGGCGCTGGAGCCCCTATTGGGTGTCTCTGGATGACGTGATCGAATTTAAGCGCGACGTATATACCCAGGCGCTAAACGAGTTGTCTTCACTGATTTTCAAGCGGCCTCAAGAGTCGATCGAGCCAGACATGGCTCAACCCACGCCTGAACAAAGCTCGCAACGTACTGCTTAGGCAAAAAAAAAGCAGTGCATCGCTGCACTGCTCACCCTAGCTGATGACTGCAGCCTTTTTTAACGCAGGCGCTTAATCAAGCTAGAAGTATCCCAACGGCCTCCGCCCATTTTCTGGACATCGGCATAAAACTGATCAATCAGGGCAATACTTGGAACGCGTGCGCCGTTTCGGTTGCATTCATCCATGACCAAGCCCAGATCTTTGCGCATCCAGTCAACGGCAAACCCAAATTCGAACTTGTCGTCAACCATCGTAGTGCCGCGGTTATCCATTTGCCAGCTTTGGGCAGCACCTTTGCCGATGACTTCGATTACTTGTTTCATATCTAAGCCTGCAGCTTGTCCAAAGGCGATACCTTCAGACAGACCCTGCACCAAACCAGCGATACAAATTTGGTTCACCATCTTCGCCAACTGACCTGCACCAGCAGGGCCAACGAGAGTGACTGCACGCGCCATCACTGCGATGACGTTTTTGACGGCCTCAAACTCTGCAGCGTCTCCGCCGCACATGACCGTCAGCATGCCGTTCACCGCACCTGCCTGACCACCCGACACTGGGGCATCTATAAAGCGTAGCGACTTCTGTTTGGCTAGCGCGCTGAGTTCACGCGCAATCAAAGCTGACGCCGTAGTGTGATCGACAAAAGTTGCGCCGGCTGACATGCCCGCAAAGGCACCATCAGCGCCCAGGACGACGCTACGCAAGTCGTCGTCATTGCCGACGCACGCAAATACAATCTGCGCACCCTGAGCCGCCTCGCGAGGGGTGGCGCATGCGCGTCCCCCAAACTCTTTGACCCAGGCTTGTGCTTTTTGCACGTTGCGGTTGTAAACGGTGACGTCATGCCCAGCGGTTGCTAAGTGTCCTGCCATGGGCAGCCCCATCACCCCCAGTCCGATGAAAGCAACTTTGGTTGGGGTTGATGGTTCGTACGTTTTGCTATTGATGCTAGACATTCATTTACTCTTCTACGAAGGCTTCTTCGCGCTTCTTCTTGATAGAAGGCAACGCAACGATGATCACCAGGATTGCGGCCACGCCAAGCAGCGAGGCAGAAAGCGGCCGATCAATAAAGGTGCTGTAGTTGCCGCGCGACAAGAGCAAGGCACGACGGAAGTTTTCTTCCATCAGTGGGCCCAAGACCAAGCCTAGCAATAACGGTGCGCCTTCGCACTTTAGTTTGGCCCAAATGTAACCAATGATGCCAAAGCAAGAGGTGGTCATGATGTCAAAGGTGTTGTAGTTCAGTGAGTACACACCAATGGTACAAAACACCAAGATCGCAGGGAACAAGATCTTGTAAGGCACTTTGAGCAGTTTGACCCAAATACCAACAAGCGGCAGGTTCAAGACGACCAACATCAAGTTGCCGATCCACATTGAAGCAATTAAACCCCAGAACAGTTGTGGGTGACTTGACATCACCTGTGGGCCCGGCTGAATGTTGTGAATCGTCATGGCACCGACCATCAACGCCATCACAGCGTTGCTAGGGATACCGAGGGTCAGCAGCGGGATAAACGAGGTTTGAGCACCTGCGTTATTCGCAGCCTCGGGGCCCGCGACACCGGCAGGGTGGCCCTTACCGAAGCGTTCTGGGTTACGCGAGATTTTCTTTTCAAGCGTATAGGCTGCAAAAGATGACAACACTGCGCCACCGCCTGGCAAAATCCCCAGCATAGAGCCTAGTGCTGTACCACGCACCACAGCAGGCCAGGCTTCTTTGAACTCTTGCATGTTGGGATACAACGAACCGATCTTAGACGCGATTTCAACGCGATTTTCTCTGAGTTCAAGATTGCTCATGATCTCAGCAAAACCGAACACGCCCATCGCAACGATTGCAAAGTCCAGGCCGTCTTGCAACTCAGGGACACCAAAGTCAAAGCGGGCTACACCCGAATTCACGTCGGTACCGACCATGCCAAGCAGCAAGCCTAGCAAGATCATGCAAATCGCTTTGATCAATGAGCCCGAGGCCAATACGACCGCGCCAACCAAACCTAACACCATCAGGGAAAAGTATTCGGCAGGACCGAATTTAAAGGCAACTTCAGCCAGCGGAGGTGCAAAGGCAGCCAATAGAATGGTCGCGACTGTACCTGCAAAAAACGAGGCCAAGCCCGCGATTGAAAGCGCGGCACCCGCACGACCATTTTTGGCCATGGCGTGCCCGTCTAGGGTGGTGACCACCGAAGATGTTTCACCCGGCAAGTTCACCAAAATGGCGGTCGTTGAGCCACCATATTGAGCACCGTAATAAATACCGGCCAACATGATCAGGCCCGCGATCGGGGGCAGCACATAAGTAATTGGCAGCAGCATGGCAATGGTTGGCACAGGGCCTAAGCCAGGCAAAACACCCACCAGCGTGCCGAGCAAACAGCCTAGCAGCGCATAGGTCAGGTTTTCAGGTGTAAATGCAACACCAAAACCCATCATCAAATTATTGAGTAAGTCCATGAACAGGTGCTCCTTAGTTCAGACCGAGAAAGGCGGGCCAAATTGGGAACACCAACTTGAGGCCTTTAACAAACGACAGCCAGCAAAGTACTGTCAGGAAGACCGCATTGGCACCGGTGACTTTCCAATCATGTTCGTGGCTGGCAAAACTGCTGATCGCAACAAGTAAGAACAGAGAAACAATCAGACCCATCGGGCGCAGAAGCAAACCAAACACGACGATCGACGAAATGATAATGGCCAGAATCTTAAAGTCGAATCTGGCGACTTCGGTCTGTTCGGCTTTAGGCCGTAACGAGCCTAACAAAATAACAGCACCTAAGACGGCCATGATGATGCCAAGCCAGTGGGGAAAATAGCCAGGGCCCATCCGGGCAGCGGTGCCCATTGAGTAACTGGTGGCTTTCCAGGCGAATCCAAGGCCGAGCAGGATGAACATCACCCCTGACCAGAAGTCCTGTTTATTTCTAAGCTGCATGATGGGAAGCTCCTTGACTGCGCTGCTAAAAAAAATTTGTTGAAACAATGGGTGCATATGTTGGTGCGCCCGGTTCTGCCGTATCCCAGCCTCTATTCGATATTTTTGTCAGAGAGACGGCAAGGCTTGCATGGTAATTGAGTGCGCGCTCAAAGCAAACCCTGAACTTACCCCTAGAGGATGGGGTTTTCCCTAGACTTGTGTGAATTTGCCCACAAAAGTTACTTAAACACGCAAAGCATTGACATTTTTTAGTCATTTTGCTTCAAGCGCAAGGCTTCTAACATAGTTTTCTGAACGCTAACTGACAAAGCGCCAGCCTTTATTTATTTTTGGATCAGAATTAAGCGGTTTATTCGGTTCTTAGGGGGCTACCCAAGCGACGTCTCGCACGAACGCTCATTTTTGCTTTACGATAACGCCATGCTTCAAGATCTTGATCAACTTTCAACGCGGTTGGCGACGCTGATTGCCCATACCCAGCAGCTCGACGCTGAATGTCAGGCGCTGCGCGCTAGCCTGACCCAAGTGCAGTCAGAGCGCGATGCTTTGCAAGCAAAACTTACTCAAGAGGGTACGCAGGCGAAGGCCTTGACGCGCAAGGTTGATGCCTACGCTTCTGAGCAGGCTGCCCTGCAAGGCTCCCTTGACTTGTTTAAGCAAGAACACACAACGCTGCAGGCTCAATTGCAATCCCGTGAACATGAGGTCACCGCACTGCGAGAGGTGACTGCCCAGGCGCGCGAACGCATAGAAGCCGTGCTTGAGCGTTTGCCCGGCGCCCCACCCGCACAAGAGGCGCAATAATGGAACGCGTTGATATCTCTATTTTGGGCCGAGAATATTCTTTGGCTTGTCCGCCCGAAGAGAAAAACACGCTGGCCGCTGCGGCTCAACACGTCAGCCAATTAGCCGGTCGCATTCAGGGTACGGGTAAGGTTTCCGGCAATGAGCGTATTGCAGTGATGGCAGCGATTCAGGTGGCCGTTGAGTTGTTGTCAGTCAAAGCGCCAGACGGTACCCTAGGCGGGTTGGCTGTTGGCGACTTCAAGCGTAGAATTGACGACATGAATGCGATGCTCGACTCGGCTCTTCCAAAGGCTTCGTCCAAATCGCGCTAAACAGACACTGTGCAGAGCGTTGCCCTGCATACTAAAGTTTGTCCCTGCTGTGTTCGTGACTAGGTCATATATTCTCAGAACCAATGCTTATGGCATACATAGGTTGCGGGATAGTTCGATGGGTATGCGGGTCTCTAGCAGACGCGCTCAAAATCAACAGATCGCGGCCAACTTGAACTTACGGTTCGAGATGCCGGCCTAAACGGCATGAGCGGGGCATCTATACCAACGAGTCTGTGGATCACAGGCTCGTTGCTTGGTTGCTTACTGTGCGCTTAAGGCTGTTTACGCGCCCATAAAAATAAATATGCGCCCGCTGCAATCATTGGTAAGGATAGCCATTGCCCCATTGATAAGCCGGCGGCTAATAAGCCCAAAAAATTATCGGGTTCCCGAGCAAACTCAGCAGCAAATCTAAAAAACCCATAGCCCACTAAAAACACAGCGCTCACCTGCCCCGTTGGCCGAGATTTACTGGCAAACCACCAAACCAACACAAATAACGCCAAGCCCTCAAGGCCGAGTTGATAAAGCTGGGAGGGATGCCGGGCAACGCCATCGCCACTTTGTGCAAAGACCATCGCCCAGGGGAGAGTGCTGGGCCTGCCCCACAGTTCACCATTAATAAAATTGCCGAGTCGCCCAGCGGCGAGTGCGAGCGGAATGAGTGGCGCGACAAAGTCACTGACTTCAAAAAATTTGTAGCCTCGACTACGCGCAAGCCAAAACATCATGGCCAAAACGCCTAGCAGGCCTCCGTGAAAAGACATGCCACCTTCCCAGAGATAGGCAATTTCAAGTGGATGAGTGAGGTAATAAGCGGGTTTATAAAACAGCACGTAGCCTAGGCGCCCGCCAGCCACAACACCCAAGACTCCATAAAAAATCAGATCCTCAAGGTCGCGCAAGCTGAGCCGTGATTTACCGTGCGCGATGCGCCACCGCCCGAGCAGCCAGGCAGAGCCAAATCCGACTAAATACATCAAGCCATACCAATGAATGGCTAGGGGCCCTAGGCGCAGCGCGACAGGGTCAAAATTCGGAAATTGCAGCATCGCAGGCAACCAGTCAAAAGATGTCCGATAATAACCCTTGATATCCTAGGCCGATCTGTTTTGACAGATTGCCCCGAGAGCGGTTAGCTTGCAAAGCTATCCCATATTTTTTGTAATCCAATATTAGGTGTTCATTCATGGCAAATAACGAGCGTTCTAAACACATTACCGAGGGCGTCACCCGTGCGCCGAACCGTTCGATGTATTACGGCATGGGCTACAAAGAAACTGACTTTGCAAACCCCATGATCGGGGTCGCCAATGGGCACTCG
>CALQNE010000050.1 GCA_943331855.1 Bordetella parapertussis | reverse complement strand
TTTTATTCCAGAAAGTTATTCAACCACACTGAATAGAAATCATAGTGCTTTTTTTAGCCCTGCTTGGCAAGGGCTTGATATCCTTGCTTCAGTGAGCGCCAACAGCTGGACTCGCGCTCGGGAACCACTTTACGCACAGAACGCAACATACGTGAGAGATTTTCGGCACGCTGTACATCGGTCAATCCGGCTCGGCGTCCGCGATCCAGGTCAATGATCCAAACCTGATCGTGTGCATCCACCAACAGATTAAAGACATTTAAATCGGCGTGCCACACACCAAACTGATGCATCTGTGCAATCACGCGACCGGCTTCGTGCCAGACACTTGGTTCATGACGTAGCGCGAGCGGCTGGGCATTAGGAATACGTTGCGTCAACATTGCGGCGCGATAAGTCAAGCCCTCACGCCACACTGCGGCACCCAAGGGACGCGGCACTGGCAAACCCGCGAGCCACATCTGGCGTAACAAATCAAACTCGGCGAATGAGCGCGTATGTGCAAGTCCCGTCCAAATATAACGGTCGCGCACAAGGTGGCGCATCAGACCACCGCGTCTAAAGTGCCGTAGAACGGCCTCAAACGGCGAGAGTTGAATAAACCAAGCAGCCGCGCGTCCACCTGAAGGTACGACTTGCGCCTTTGAGGGAGGATAACTTGGATCAAAACGATCCAAGAACGGTTCGGTGAGCATGCTGTCGTAGCGCAGGTAGGTTTGATCCAGCGTTTGCTCAAGCACCGTTGCCGACCGCTCAACAGAGACCGGGCAAATGCTTGGATCAGACGTATGCGTTGAGTTGAGTGTCATGCTCAGGCCTGACGCAAAATGGTCAGGGGCGGTGTCTGCAAGACCCCGCGTAAAGCCAAAGCCCCAGCCAGCCACGCACCAAACATACAAAACGCGATACCAAGCAACCAGGGCCACAGGGTAAACCGCATATTGAATTCGAAGAGCCAAGTGGACAGTGCCCAGGCGGCAAGAGTCGCTCCACCTGCAGCCAACACGCCCGCAAGTGCCCCAACAGCTAGCAGTTCAATACGTTGCGCCGTTGCCAACTGCCGTCGCGATGCCCCAAGTGCCCGCATTAAGGCCGCCTCACGCACGCGTTCGTCTCGGGTGGCAGACAGGGCGGCGGCCAACACCAACGCACCGGCAAAGAGCGAGAACACAAATAAGCCTTGAACAGCCACAGATACTTTATCTAGAATGCTCTGCAATTGCCCCAGGATTGCACCCACATCAAAAACGGTCAAGTTAGGAAATTTTTGCACAAGCTTTTGTAGCCGCTCAGTTTGTTCAGGTTGCAAATGAAATGCAGTCATATACGTTTGCGGCGCGGCCTTTAAAGAGGCTGGCGTCATGATCGCAAAAAAGTTTGCGCGCATTGAATCCCAGTCGACTCGACGCAAGCTTGTTACCGTCACGTTGACAACCTGGCCCGCAACGTCAAATTCTAAAAGATCACCAAGCTGCAGCTTCAGTGTTTTAGCCAATCCAGTTTCAAGAGATACCTCGAAGGCATCCGATATCAGATCACGGCCCGCGACTACCTGACCCGGTTCAGGCAACTGCGCAGCGTACGACAAATTAAACTCGCGTTCGATCAAACGCTGCGCTCGCTCTTCAGTGTAATCACTTGCATTTAAGGGCACTGCGTTACGTGACAGGAGTCTTCCCCTCACCATGGGCGACATCACCACACGATCCATACCTGCATCGAGCAGCGCTTGCCTGACACCGTCAACTTGATCCGGTTGCACATTGATCAGAAAGCGATTGGGTGCATCGGGCGGCAAGGTACGTTGCCAACCCGCAAGCAAGTCGGTGCGAACAATGGTCAACAACAAGATCGCCATCATGCCCACGGCTAATGCACTGGTTTGTGCGATGGTCGCTGCACGCCGACGCACAACGCCCGTAATGGCAAAACGCAACACCGGAAACGCGCCTAAATATTGACGCAGCAATGCAAGCGCCCACAATGCGGCAGCACTGACCGCCCCAAACAATAACGAGGCAACTAAAAAGCCTAAGGCCAGACCCACGCCCAACTTAAGATCATTTGCGATCCACCACATCAGCAAGGAAAAACCTGCCACGCCAAACAGATAACCTAACAGGCTGCGTGTGGGCACGCGCGGGTGGCTAGCTCTAAAAATTTGGGTGGGCGCAACCCGCCGAAGAGCCTGTAACGGCGGCCACGCGAACGTGAGCAACAGCCAGAGCCCAGCGAATAAGCCTTGCAAGGCAGGCATCCAGGATGCCGAGGGTAAATCTGCTCCGATCAAATCACCCAACGCACCGATCATCAAAAACTGGGCACCCCAACCCAGCAACGTGCCAATGAGTGACCCCGTTATGCCTACTAAAATAAATTCACCCATCACGATACGCGAAACCGTGCCCTGGGTGGCTCCCAGGCAGCGCATCAACGCGATACTTTGCCGGTGACGCTGGCTGAACCGTCTCGCAGCCAGTGCCACAGCGACTGCGGCAATAAATACGGCCAACATCGCTACCAGCGCTAAAAACTGTTGGGCTCGGTCAAGTGAACGGCGAATTTCAGGACGCCCTGCTTCGATGGTCAGGATTTTTTGACCGCCTTTCATTTGGGCTTCGAGCCACGCACGATACGACTGAACCGCAGTCGCATCACCTGCAACCAACAATGAATGGCGCACCCGACTGCCGGGTGCGATCAATCCTGTGCGGGCTAAATCCTCAGCACGAAACATCGCTCGAGGCGCCAAATTCACAAACTGTGGACCGCGGTCGGGTTCGTAGGTAATCACCCGCGAAATCGTGAGCGTCACATCACCCACCTTGAGCTCCTGACCAATCTGAAGGCTCGTTTGTCCCAAAATTGGCGCGTCAACCCAGACTTCACCCACACTCGGTGCAATTTGAGTCACCTGATCTGGTCCAGCAATAGCCGTTGTTGTGCGTAAGCTACCGCGCAACGGGTAATCTGCTTGCACTGCCTTTAACGATGAAAGCACCAGCTGATCGTTTGAACCAACCATGGACGGAAACTGCCATGTCAGCGCGGTTTTTAACGCACGCGAACGCGCTTGCGTCAAAAAGTCTTCTGGTACCGGTGTATCAGATTCAAATACCAAGTCTGCACCAAGCATCTGCGCAGCGTCACGCTCAAGCGCTCGGCCGACGCGGTCAGCTAAAAAGCCCACGCTAGTGATCGCACCCACGGCCACAATCACAGCAAGAGCAAGCAAGCGTAAATCACCCGCCCGCGCATCACGCCAAGCCTGTTTGAAAGTGAGTTTAAAAATGTTCATTGCGTCTTTTTATGCGCGTAACCGATCAAGCGCGTCTTGTAAACGATCAACAGCCCAGACCTCTAAGCCTTCAATTGGTTGGCGTGGCGCATTTGCCTTAGGGATAATCGCCACTGAAAATCCTAACTTAGCGGCTTCGCGCAAACGCTCTTGCCCACGCGGTGCTGGTCTGACTTCGCCAGCCAAGCCAACTTCGCCAAACGCAATCAACCCTTTGGGCAGTGGTCGATCACGCAAAGAAGAAATAATGGCTAACAACACCGCAAGATCCGCTGCGGGCTCGGTGATTCGCACACCACCCACCGCATTCACGAACACGTCTTGGTCAAACGTCGACACGCCAGCATGGCGATGCAGAACCGCCAGCAGCATCGCCAAGCGATTACCCTCTAGTCCAACCGACAGGCGACGCGGATTTGGAACATGCGCGGTGTCAACCAGCGCCTGGATCTCGACCAAAAGCGGTCGCGTACCTTCTTGCGTGGCCATGACGCATGACCCCGATACCTCGTTGGTGTGTTG
The DNA here is from genome assembly GCA_943331855.1 of Bordetella parapertussis. Lineage (GTDB taxonomy): Bacteria > Pseudomonadota > Gammaproteobacteria > Burkholderiales > Burkholderiaceae_B > Zwartia > Zwartia parapertussis_H. Next base: position 12,013 of record CALQNE010000050.1, on the reverse strand, counting down.
CGATAAAAATAAAGCTGAAGGATTAGAAACCCCTCGTAATCCGCGATCAGTCATCGCAAAAACGCCTAACTCATTGACCGCACCAAAGCGATTTTTAAAAGCACGCACAAGACGAAACGACGAGTGCGTATCACCCTCAAAATACAGCACGGTATCAACGATGTGCTCAAGCACTCGTGGGCCGGCCAACGTACCATCTTTCGTGACATGACCGATCATGACGATCGGAATCCCCGCTTGTTTAGCCAGGCGCGTTAATTGCGCCGCACACTCTTTAACTTGCGACACCGAACCCGGTGCAGCAGTCAGTTCACTCGAATAGATTGTTTGTATCGAATCGATGACGGCCACGGCCGGCTTTTGTTCTAGCAAGGCGTGCTGAATCGCTTCTAGTCGAATTTCGGCAAATAGATCAACAGATCCACCAGAAAGCCCCAGCCGCCTGGCGCGCAAAGCGACTTGTTCAGCCGACTCTTCACCCGTCACATACAACACACGGGATTGACCCGACATCGCGACGAGCGCCTGAAGCAACAAGGTTGACTTACCGATACCTGGATCGCCACCAATTAAAACCACGGCACCTGCCACCAAGCCGCCACCCAGCACACGATCAAACTCAGCAATGCCCGTCGAGATGCGCGGCAGCTCAAGCGCTTCGACATCTGACAAACTACGCAATGGCGCTGAACCCGCTATGGGTGCGTAGCGGTGCTCAGCGTGTCCCGCAGGGCCCGCATCTTGCGATTCTTCGAGCGTGTTCCACGCATTGCAATGCGGACACTGGCCCAGCCACTTTGGGCTGATGCCGCCACACTCAGTGCAGGTAAAAATCGTTTTAATTTTGGCCATGGGTTAGTTTAACCAACGCTTGGTCTGCGTGCCATGACGAAGAGACTAAAGATTACGACGCGGTGCTACCTAAACTGCCCCCACCATCAATCCCGATAATCTGACCCGTGATGAAACCGGCTTCAGCTGACAGCAAGAAGCTGATCAGCGCGGCTACCTCATTTGCTGTACCCAGGCGCCCCATCGGGACCATATTCGCAGCGGTAGACGCGACATCTGCCGTGGGCATTGCGTTCATAAAGAGCTCAGTGTCAATTGCCCCAGGTGCCACTGCATTCACCGTGATCCCGTATTCGGCCAAATCCAGGGCCCAAGTCTTTGTGCAGCCAATAATGGCGCTTTTGGCCGCCGCGTAGCTAGTCGCATCCCGCGCACCACGTACCGCTAAGCTGCAAAGATTGATGATTCGACCACTGCGACGCACTTTCATCGACTCAACAAACGCTTGAGTGACCTGAACAGCCGTGCGCACGTTCAGATCAAAGGTCTCGTATAGGGCAGACAATTCAACCGAGCCGAGCGGTTGTGAGATCGCAGAGCCGACATTATTGACCACCGCATCGACCGGAAATTTGTCGCGGATGACCTGTAATACGTCTTGTGTTTGACCTGCGTCGGACAAGTCGCATTCGTACAAATAGCCAGGGAAATCTATTTCAGCCGTATTACGGGCAATACCGACCACGTGGCAACCGAGGTCAGCCAGCCTTTGTGTGAGCGCCCAGCCGATTCCTTTTGTTGCACCGGTAATTAATACACAACTATCTTTCAACCTGCTCTCCGAGCCAGCGCACAAAGGCGCCTGTTAGTGCTAGTCTACCGCAGCTAAAGTGCTGCCAGAATGACGATACAAGGGCCTTTTAGGGGCTAATTGGGCAAAAATCAAGTGTTGCTTGGTTAAATCACGCGTACCAGAGCAATTTGAACTCAAAATATGTCGACCAATCACTACGAAAACTTTCCCGTTGCTTCATTTTTACTGCCCAAACACTTGCGCCAGGCTGTTCTGAACATCTATCGCTTCGCCCGCAGCGCTGATGACATCGCCGACGAAGGCGACGCAACTAACGCCCAACGCCTAAGCGCCTTGCAGATCTATCGCCAATGCCTTCAAGCCTGCCAAACTCCAGAAGCCGAGCACCAACCGGCATCTCATAGCGCTTTGGTTGAAATATTTACTCCACTCGCGCAGACCATTGCCGCACATCAACTGCCGCTCGAGCCCTTTGAAAACCTGTTATCGGCCTTTGAGCAAGATATTGTCCAAAAGCGCTACCCAGACCAACTCACGCTCGACGACTATTGCAAACGTTCTGCCAATCCAGTCGGTCGATTAATGTTGCACCTTTATGCCGCAGTCAATAGAGAGACCCTCGCGCAATCCGATGCAATTTGCACCGCGTTGCAACGGATCAACTTTTTACAGGATGTCGCGATTGACTGGGGGAAAAACCGGATTTACTTACCCCAACAAGAATTGGCACGTTTCGGGGTCACCGAGGATTCAATTGCAACGGGCACAACCAATCGCGCGTGGAGGGAATTAATGCAAGATCAGGTCAATGCCTGTCGGGGCTTGTTACACTCTGGCCAACCCCTCGGGCGAAAACTCCCTGGTCGCATCGGACTCGAACTTAGGCTCATTGTGCAAGGCGGACTGCGTATTCTCGAAAAAATCGAACACGTTCAATTTGACGTGTTTCGACACCGACCAACCCTTGGCGCGCCTGATTGGGTGCTTATGTTCGCTCGTGCACTGCGAAGCTAAAAAACATGACCCCTCAAGAATACTGTCAGGACAAAGCAGCCAAGAGCGGATCAAGCTTTTATTACGCCTTTCTCTTTTTACCGCCCGCTCGTCGCCAAGCAATTACGGCACTCTATGCGTTTTGTCGCGAAGTGGACGACGTGGTCGACGAATGTACCGACTCCTCACTCGCCCGGATCAAACTCGCCTGGTGGCGTACGCAGGTCGATGCCCTTTTCGAGAATCGCGCTGAACACTTGGTGATGAAGGCACTGATGCCTTGTCTTGAACCTTTTGACATCACCCGCGAACGTTTGCTTGCCATTATCGATGGCATGGAGATGGATCTGGACCAAACCCGGTATCTCGACTGGCCAGCCTTAGAAACCTATTGCTGGCATGTAGCCGGTGTCGTGGGCGAACTCTCGGCTAGCATCTTCGGGTACCAAGACGCCGCGACCCTGCAGTACGCCAGCAAGCTCGGCTTAGCGTTTCAACTCACCAACATTATTCGCGATGTCGGCGACGATGCACGCCGCGGACGCATCTATCTACCCATCAGCGATTTGCAAAAATTCGGTGTACGCGCAGCTGATATTCTGAATGGCAATTACTCTGAGCAGTTTTGTGAACTCATGGCCTTCGAAGCGGCACGCGCGCGTACGCTTTATGCCGAAGCGATCGCAGCTTTGCCAGATCAAGACCAACGCGCGCAGCGACCAGGCCTCATGATGGCCGCTATTTATTACGCCTTACTTGGCGAAATTGAACACGAACAGTGGCAGGTTTTGCATCAACGGATTTCGTTGACACCCATGCGCAAATTTTGGCTCGCATGGAAAAATTTTGTTGGCGCGGGATCAGGTGTGATTCGTCAGATCAAACGAGCAAATCAAACGATATGAAGCTTGCCGTGGTCGGTGCTGGCTGGGCCGGCCTGTCTGCTGCGGTCACACTGAAATCATTAGGGGCTGAGGTCACCGTCTTTGAAGCGGCCCCCATTGCAGGCGGTCGAGCTCGGCGCGTCGATGACACACAAATGGGCGCGATCGACAACGGCCAACACTTGTTGTTGGGCGCCTATACCGAAACGCTTGCCTTGATGCAAACACTGCATCCACAGCAATCCACCCACGAATTTATCGTCAGGCAGGCACTGCATCTAGAAAGTGCTGATGGCGTTTTTCGTCTCAGAGCCCCAGCGCTGATTGCCCCCTTTCACATGCTTGCTGGGCTACTAAATGCAAAAGGCCTAACTTGGCAGGATCGTTGGCGAGCACTGCGCATGATGTTCGCACTCAAACGCAATCATTGGCAAGCACCAGCCATGACGAGCGTCGCCCAACTACTCAATCAACACCAACAGTCTGACCGGATTTGTCAGCACCTCTGGATACCACTGTGCTTAGCTTCGTTAAATACAGCAACCGATCAAGCGTGCGCACAATTATTTTTAAACGTCTTACGCGATAGCTTGGATGCGCCTCGCGCACATTCAGACATGCTGATCCCCAAAGTGGATCTGACCACGCTCTGGCCACAAGCCGCAGCCGACACGGTCAATATGCGTTACCGTCATATCGTACGAGAAATCATACCCACAGCCGCAGCAGTCCTCATCGATGGGGAAGCGTTTGAGGGCTGCATCTTGGCAACGCCGCCCTATGCCTGCGCACGCATACTAAAGCCAGAAACTGTCACATATCAAAGCGATCAGTTATTCGTGCAACTCAACGCTTTTTGCTATCGCGCCATAGCAACGCTGACATTGCAACTTGAGTCGCACTGGGATCTACCGCAAGCGATCATGTTGCTTGACGAAGACGCCGCGCGCGGACACGTCGGACAATGGGTATTTAAACGTCCTCAAACTTCTGATCAGTTCAGTATAGTGATCAGTGATGCGGAAGATTTTTTAAAACACGATCGAGCACAATTTATTGAGCGCATCGGCACTCAGATTCGCGAACAAACGCTACGCCATCCAGGTTTGCGTCGCGCAGGATACGCGCCAATGCCCGCGATCAAAACGCATCGATTGATTGTTGAAAAGCGAGCAACCTTTGCCGCTGTGCCTGGTCTACAGCGCCCTTCAAATCAAAGCCCTTGGCCGCGCCTGAGTCTGGCGGGTGACTGGACCGATACAGGCTACCCGGCGGTGCTTGAGGGCGCAGTGCGCAGTGGCAAACAGGCCGCACAGGTGCTGATGGCAAACTTTATGCCTGAGCCCTAGCCCTGAAAAAATCGTGCGGTCATCAAACCTAACAGCGTTAACACCAAAGAGCCTGCAAGACTTAAGCCAGAGTACGTCAGCGCCATCCCAAACCGCCCCTCTTCGAGAAAGGCAACGGTCTCAGCTGAAAAAGTTGAAAACGTTGTCAAACCGCCTAAAAAACCCGTCACCAACAAGAGGCGCCAAAATGGTGGCCACTCAGGGTGCGCCGCGACCACTCCAATCACCAGGCCAATCAGATAACCGCCAATCATATTGGCTGAAAATGTGCCCCAAGGCAGCGCATCTGAGTGGCGATTGAGCCAGAGGCTTAATAACCAGCGCAACCAAGCTCCAAGCGTTGCACCCACCGCGATCGCTACAAAATGAAGCGGCGTGAGCACGGTCATGTTTAGAGGCTCGCGTGCTCAGTGATATAAGCTCTTACACTTGCCACATCGCAAGGCAACACAGTGACCTTTTGCGGCAAGGACTCGAGATTTTCAAGGCCTGGGGGTAACGGTGCCGGATATCCGAGTGCCTCTTGAATCACCTCTGAAAACTTGGCGGGCAAGGCCGTTTCTAGTACAAGCATCGGCACGCCATCCTCTACAAAGGGTGCTGCAACCTTCACGCCATCTGCAGTATGCGGATCAATCAGCAAGCCCGTGCGCGTCATCACTTGCCGAATCGTCGCTAAGCGATCTTGATGTGTACTAGTGCCCGATACAAAACCATAACGCTCGGTGAACTCTGGCAGATAGGCAGACAAATCAAAATAACCCTTCGCTGACAACTCGCGCCACAGCTGTGCAACGCGTGTTGCGTCTCGTGAGACCAACTCAAACACAAAGCGCTCAAAATTTGAGGCGCGTGAAATGTCCATCGAAGGACTCGACGTCAAAAAGGTCTGTGCTGCCGATCGCGGACGATAGATTCCGGTACGAAAAAACTCATCAAGTACATTGTTTTCATTTGTAGCCAACACCAAGCGCCGAATCGGCACACCCATGCTGCGCGCAATATGCCCCGCCAAGATATTGCCAAAGTTGCCGGAGGGCACTGAAAAAGAGACTTGTTGCCCGGGGCCTGAGGTTGCGCGTAGCCAACCGTAAACGTAATAAACAACCTGAGCAGCAATGCGCCCCCAGTTAATCGAATTGACTGCGCCTAAATGATATTTATTTTTAAATTCTAAATCGCCCGCCAAGGCTTTAACGATGTCTTGGGCTTCGTCAAAGACCCCTTTTACCGCTAAGTTATGAATATTGGCGTCTTGTAGCGAATACATTTGCGCACGCTGAAAAGCACTCATGCGCCCATAAGGCGACAACATGAAGACGGCTAACGCCTCTTTGCCACGCATCGCATACTCGGCGGCAGAGCCGGTATCGCCGGAGGTCGCACCCAGAATATTGAGCGTGGCACCACGCGTGCGCAAGACAAAAGGAAACACTTGGCCCAAAAACTGCATCGCCATATCTTTAAAAGCCAGCGTGGGTCCTTCGGACACACCCAATAGCGACAGGCCATCGTAGAGCGGTTGAAACGACACAATGTCTTTACTTTGAAACGCTTCAGCCCGATACGCCTCTCGGGTGAAGGCTTGAAGTTGCTGCGCGTGGATGTCGGTAATGAATAAGCCCAGCACCTCAGCCGCTAGTGCGTGATACGGCAAGGTTCGCCAGGACTCAAGCTGAGCCGCTGAAACCTGCGGAATACGCTCAGGCATGGCCAAGCCCCCGTCGGGTGCGAGACCTTCAAGCAAGATATCTGAGAAACCCTGCGCTTGCATACCTCCGCGGGTTGAGATGTACTTCATGCCAAACTTTCCATCCGCAGACGCGTCACGCTTGAACGCACGAAGGGTAAAGTTTCAATGCGCGCAATCGCAGCATTGACATTGCGTTCGAGAGACTCGTGCGTCAAGAAAATTAATTCAGCGCTCTCAGCTTGTTCAGAAGGCTGCTGAATCATTGAACCGATCGAAATTTTTGCATCGGCCAGCACACGCGCCAAGTCAGCAAGTACGCCCGGCTGATCGGCGACCGTGAGGCGCAGATAATAAGACGTGACGACATCCTCAATCGATAAGATCGGTGTATCGGACATGGCATCGGGCTGAAAGGCTAAATGAGGGACGCGATGTTCAGGATCAGCCGTGTGCAGTCGCGTCACATCGACTAAATCTGCAACAACTGCTGAGGCGGTTGGCTCTTCGCCTGCGCCCTTACCGTAATAAAGTGTTTGCCCGACCGCATCGCCGTTCACGAGCACTGCATTCATCGCACCTTCAACATTGGCCAACAAAGATTTGATTGGCACCAAGGCAGGATGCACTCTAAGCTCGATGCCTTGAGGACGCCGTTTGCAAATGCCCAGCAACTTAATCCGATAGCCCAGACGCTCGGCCAATTTGATATCTTCAGCAGCAAGCTTTGAGATCCCTTCGATATACGCCTTGTCAAACTGCACAGGAATTCCGAAGGCCAGTGAAGCAAGCAGGGTCAGCTTATGGGCTGCATCAACCCCCTCAATGTCAAAGGTCGGATCCGCTTCGGCATAACCAAGCTTTTGCGCTTCGGCCAATACTGTGGCAAAAGACAAGCCGCGCGACCGCATTTCAGACAAGATGAAATTTGTTGTGCCGTTAATGATGCCCGCCACCCACTCAATACGATTGGCCGTCAAGCCCTCGCGAATCGCTTTAATAATGGGAATGCCGCCCGCGACTGCAGCTTCAAAAGCCACCATTACGCCACGCGCTGAGGCTGCAGCAAAGATCTCTGTACCGTGTTTAGCCAACAAAGCTTTGTTGGCCGTGACGACATGCTTACCCTGTGCGATCGCTTCAAGCACGAGTTCACGCGCAAGCGTGTCACCACCGATCAGTTCAACCACAATGTCAATCGAAGGGTCACGCACGACGGCAAAAGGATCAGTACCAACCAGTAAAGCTGGGCCAAGTAACCGGCGTGCTTTAGCTACGTCGCGCACCGCAACGCGGGTGACCTCAATGGTGCGCCCGGCTCGGCGTGCGATTTCTAGCGCATTACGCGCTAATACTTTGTAGGTGCCACCGCCTACGACGCCCAAACCTAGCAGACCAACTTTGATTGAATCCATTACAGCAAACCATCCTTACGAAACATTTCTTTGATACCCCGAACAGCTTGCCGGGTGCGTTGCTCGTTTTCAATCAAGGCAAAGCGTACGTACTCATCGCCGTAATCACCAAAGCCAATACCGGGCGACACGGCTACTTTAGCTTCTTCGAGAATCCGTTTAGCAAACTCAAGCGAACCCTTGGCGCGATATTGCTCGGGGATATGTGCCCAAACATACATCGAGGCCTTGGGGTTTTCAACCATCCAGCCCGCCTCATGCAAACCCTTAACCAAGACATCGCGACGACTTTGATATTTTTGAACGACTTCAGCCACACAATCTTGCGGGCCGTCGAGTGCTGCGATAGACGCCACCTGAATCGGGGTGAAGGTTCCGTAGTCGTGATAACTTTTGATGCGCGCCAGGGCGTTGACTAACTCGGCATTGCCCACCATAAAACCCACTCGCCAACCTGCCATGTTGTAGCTTTTGCTCATGGTAAAAAATTCAACAGCAACCTCTCGGGCACCCGGCACCTGCATAATAGACGGCGCCTGATAACCATCAAAGCAAATATCAGCATAAGCTAAGTCATGCACCACAATAATATTATGCTCGCGCGCCAACGCGACAACGCGTTCAAAAAACGATAAGTCAACGCACTGGGCCGTGGGATTGCTTGGAAAACCCAGAATCATCATTTTGGGTTTAGGAATTGATTCACGCACAGCCCGCTCGAGCTCTTGAAAAAAATCACTGCCCGGCGTCATGCAGACTGAGCGAATATTCGCCCCCGCAATCACTGCGCCGTAGATATGAATGGGATAACTCGGATTGGGCACCAAGACCGTATCACCCGCGTCTAGTGTTGCCAGCATCAAATGCGCCAACCCCTCTTTTGACCCAATTGTCACAATTGCTTCAGAATCAGGATCAAACTGAACCTGGTAACGGCGGGCATACCAGTCGGTAATGGCCTTGCGCAAACGCGGAATGCCCTTTGACACCGAATAGCCGTGCGTGGTGGGACGCGTGGCTGCCTCGACGAGTTTCTCAACGATATGGGGTGGTGTGGGGCCATCGGGGTTACCCATCGACATGTCGATGATGTCTTCACCACGATGGCGCGCCGCCATTTTGAGCTCAGCCGTAATATTAAAGACATAAGGTGGCAAACGCTCAATCCGGGGAAACCTCTTCATCGTGCATCCTTGTTCGTAGGGCTAGGCAAAAATAGAGCCGCTATCACTAAGCAATCCTGACATCCATTAGACCTCAAGTCACTCATTTGCGCTGCAGCAAAGCCATCTAATCTAGCGCAACCTCGCCTGTCTCGCAAATCGCGCTGAAAAGTCATAAAAATTTAATGTAATTGTCTCTAAAACGCCGCACCACACTCAACACAAACACCAACTGATTGCGCTATAGTCAGAAGAACATGCCGAGGTATTGATTGAAGCTTCACACAGATACGAATTCGGCAATGAATACCGTCACCGGCTACGGCGACGGTTTTGTCGAAGTAAATAAAGTTCGCTTTAACCACGCGATTGCCTTCGGGCCCCTCGGCGAAATCGCCCGGTGGCCGACTCTGAATCCCAGCGACATCTCTACTGAACTGCTTTTAGCGGCCGCCAAGCTCAGTCTGGCCCCGCTTGATCCGATGGCTTTTCTTGAATCGGACGAAGCCGCAACGCCGCGAGTGATCGGCGACAAGCCCGAGGTCTTGCTGGTTGGAACCGGCGCCCAGCAAATGATGCTCCCGCACCACGTGGTGGCGCCCCTCTTAAAAATTGGAGTGGGCGTCGAAAGCATGACAACGCAAGCTGCCGCCCGCACTTTTAACATCTTGATGGCCGAAGGCCGTCAAGTCATTGCCGCCTTGATCCCGGAGTAAAACAAGATGACCTCTAAAAAAACGGCAGACCAGTCCCCAGAGCAACTTGGAAAACCCGCCCCAGCCTTCACTGTTCAAAGCACCATCGGCCAAATCACTCTTGCGCAATGCCTCGGACGCGCGGTCGTACTGTACTTTTACCCTAAAGACAACACGCCGGGCTGCACCACTGAGACTGAAAACTTTCGCGATCTGTACAACGATTTTTTGCAAGCGAATTGTGCGATCGCTGGGGCTTCGCGCGACTCGCTGAAGTCGCACGAAAATTTTAGCAACAAGCTTGGTTTGCCATTCCCGCTGATTGCTGATCCTGACGAATCGCTCTGCGCGCTCTATCAGGTGATGAAACTTAAAAATATGTATGGCAAACAGGTGCGCGGCATCGAACGCAGCACTTTTTTAATTGATACAAAAGGTAATCTTGCTCGGGTATGGCGCGGCGTCAAAGTGCCTGGGCATGCACAAGAGGTGCTTGAAGCCGCTCGTGCACTGGCCTGACGCGAGTAGCTGTTTTGTTTGACTGATTTCTTTAATCGCCTTTCTGGGGACCGCCTTTTATGCCTTTGCCGAAACTGCCAACACGCCCTGCCGCTATTTTAGATCTTGCTGCCGTCGAATCCAGTTCAACAGTATCCGCGCGACAAGTAGAAGAAATACAACCTGAGCTAGAGGGTCTGGCCGTCTCACAACCGGCGCATCTGAAAATCATCCCAGCACCCCCCGAGCATCTCGTCGCACCAACCGTCACTTCACGCCATAACCCCTTGCACGACATACACGCGCGCAGCGCGGGCGCAACGCCAACGGCTTCTAAAAAATCAGCGCATCCCGTCGCCACGCGCGGCAATAAGCGCGCCGGCAATAAGGCCGCGAGCAGTGGCGTCACCAAGCTATTTGTGCTTGATACCAACGTGTTGTTGCATGATCCCAGTTCTTTATTTCGCTTCGAAGAACACGATGTTTTTCTACCAATGATGACGCTCGAAGAGCTTGATCATCAAAAGAAAGGTATGACTGAAGTGGCACGCAATGCCCGACAAGTTAGTCGGTCACTGGACACGCTGGTTGGAGACCACACCAAACTTGACGAGGGTTTACCGCTAGATGGCTTGGGTCACAAGGATGCAACCGGACGCCTGTTTTTTCAAACTAAGGCGATGTCGGGGACCCTACCGCCCGACTTACCCATGGGCAAAGCCGACAATCAAATCTTGAGTGTCGTGCGTTCGCTGCAAGAGCAATTTGCAACACGTCAAGTCGTACTCGTTTCTAAAGACATCAATATGCGCCTGAAGGCACGTGCGCTGGCGATGGCTGCAGAAGACTACTTTAACGACCACGTACTTGAAGACTCAGACCTGCTTTATACCGGGGTGTTGCAACTGCCTGAAAACTTCTGGAATAAACACGGCAAAGGCGTCGAGTCCTGGCAACAAGGCGGCATCACGTTCTATCGCATCAGCGGGCCCTTGTGCAGCCAGTTCATGATCAATCAGTTTGTATTTTTTGAAGGTCCCATGCCGCTTTACGCGCAGGTGCGCGAAGTGAGTGGAAAAACTGCAGTGTTGGCCACCTTGCGTGATTACACGCATGGCAAAAACAATGTCTGGGGTGTGACCTCACGCAATCGCGAACAAAACTTTGCGATGAACTTGCTGATGAATCCTGAATGTGACTTTGTGTCTTTACTTGGACAAGCGGGTACGGGCAAGACGTTAATGACGCTCGCCGCAGGCTTGGCTCAAGTGCTTGAGACTAAACGCTATACCGAAATTATCATGACGCGCGTGACCGTACCGGTGGGCGAGGACATCGGATTTTTACCCGGTACTGAAGAAGAAAAAATGATGCCGTGGATGGGCGCGCTTGAAGACAATCTCGACGTGCTGAACATGGGTGAAACGCAAGGCGGCGTTGGAGCCTCGCACGGCACACAAGGCAACGAATGGGGTCGCGCAGCCACAATGGACCTCATCCGCTCAAAGATCAAAGTCAAATCCTTGAACTTTATGCGCGGACGTACCTTCTTGAATAAATACCTCATCATCGACGAAGCACAAAACTTGACCCCAAAACAGATGAAGACACTCATCACGCGGGCCGGACCCGGCACGAAGGTGGTGTGCCTGGGAAATATTGCGCAAATTGATACCCCCTATCTGACCGAGGGTAGTTCTGGCTTGACCTTTGTGGTTGA
>CALQNE010000049.1 GCA_943331855.1 Bordetella parapertussis | reverse complement strand
TCAATTAGCCGATTTGCCAGAAAAGGCAATTTTAGAAAACGACATGGCGTTTATCGATTATCTCTGGACCTATTGGACGACCGAAGGGTATGAAGATGCGGCGCATATTCGTTCGGTGAAAGAGACGCTAAAGCAACCTGGTGTGTTGAAGGCGACGCTTGCGTATTACAGGGCGATGTTTGACGAGTCTAAGGGTGACCCCGCCTTGGCTGAGCTGCGAGCAAGCATGGCGCGTCCGATCAAAGTACCAACACTTGCTTTGTGTGGCGCAGATGACTTGCGTGCTGAACTGATGCAAGACCAGTCGCGCTATTTTGAAAATGAATATGACTTTAAGCTGATTGATCGCGCAGGGCATTTTTTACATCGTGAACAACCACGAGCTGTGACGCAACAAATTATCAGTTGGTTTAAACAATGACCGCTCGGGCGCTGCCTTCACTCTGGATGGCGAATATCCTGGGTCTGGGGCAGGTCTGCTCTTGGGGATCTTTGTATTACAGTTTCCCGTTGCTCGCGCAGGCAATGGGGGCAGATTTAAATTGGTCCAAATCTGAGATCTTCTTTGGCGCCACGATTAGCATGCTGGTCACTGCCGTGTTCACGTATCCCGTTGGCGTTGCAATTGATCGGGGTTACGGTCGCTGGATGATGTCAGGTGCTTCACTGATTGCTGCCGGTATGTTGTGGTGGTGGTCCAGTGTGAGTCAACTGATGAGCTTCTATCTACTGAGCGCGGTCATTGGCGCCTTGCAAGCTGGGTGCCTGTATGAGCCGGCATTTGCAGTGATGGCTCGCAGGGTCGGTGCTGCGAATGCGCGCTCGCGCATTACGACAATTACCTTGTGGGGCGGTTTCGCGAGCACCGCGTTTATTCCGCTTGAACAGTTTTTGCTTGATAGCATTGGGTGGCGTCAATCGTTACTTGTGTTGGCCTTGATTAATCTGTTGTGGGCGGGGATTTATTTTTTGTGCATTCAGCCCAAATATGATCTTGAACACACGACGGTTGCGCAAGCACGTGAGGACAACAAAGCGCGTGATCGTACGGTTGTCAAAGAGGCACTGAAAAATTCGATTTTTTGGTTGCTTTTGTTAGCGCTGACGCTTTACTCGATTATGTTTACCGTGTTTATTTTTCATGCGTATCCAATCTTGCAAGAAAAAGGCTTAAGTACTGCAGATGTTGTGCAGGCGCTTATCGTGTTGGGGCCTGCGCAAGTCTTTGGTCGTGTTTTGATTGCGTATTTTGCACCCCGCGCGCCGATGCGGATCTTGGGCTCGGTGGTTGCCTGCGTATTTCCGTTTGTTTTTGGGATTTTAGCGAGCGTAGAGATGCCTGCGTTTTGGCTTGTTGCACTGTTGATTGGCGCGTATGGCTTGGCGAACGGGATTTTTACGATCGTGCGCAGTTTGGTGGTACCCGAGATGTTAAGCCGTCATGCTTATGGCGCTTTGAACGGTTTGCTGACGATCCCGACGATGATTGCACGAGCAGTTGGCCCAGTTGCCGCCGCAAGTTTGTGGATGCTGGGCGAGTCGTATCACGTTGTGTTGATCGCAGTGTGTGGCACTGCGATCTTGTTTGCGTTTGCATTTTGGGCTGCAAGTTGGGTGAGCCGACCCCGCTCGGCATAACGCACGCTTGAGAGGCACGCCTCTCAAGCAAATACGTGCAAAACCTGGTTAGCAATGCTTATTCGGCTTTCGCGCCAGATTGCTGTACTAATTTTGCCCACATCGGTAAGTCTGCATTCACAAACGTCTGAAAATCTGCCCGACTGTTTCCGACGGGCTCAGTGCCGAAGTCGCGAAACTTGCTTTGTACTTCAGGCAGTGCGACCACCGTTGCGATATCACTGCTGATTCGATCGAGAACGGCCGAGGGTGTGCCGGTGATTGCAAAGAGCCCAAACCACGATTTGAGATTAATTTGTGGGTAACCACTTTCAGCAAAAGTTGGTACGTCCGGGGCTTGTGGATTGCGCGTGTTGCCGGTAACGGCTAAGGCCTTGAGTCGTGCGCCTTTAACTTGCGCAATTGCTTCGGGTAGGTTTGCAAACATCAACTGGATTTGCCCGCCGACAAGGTCGTTGGTGGCGAGCGTGCCGCCTTTGTAGGCAACGTGGGTCATTTGCGCACCGAGCTCTGAATTAAACAGTTCACCGGCAAGATGTGCAGCGGTTCCTACACCGCCCGAGCCGTAGTTCAATTGTTGGGGATTCTGGCGCACGTAGTCGGCAAACTCTTTGACGTTATTTGGTTTTAAAGAAGGATTCACCACAAGCAGCAAAGGTGCAAAGGCAAGATTGGACAAGGGCGTGAAGTCTTTGGCGAAAATAAAGGACAACCCTTTGTATAGCGACGCGTTGATCGCGTGACTCGACGTCGCCATCAACAGCGTGTAGCCATCGGGTGTTGCCTTCGCGGCCTCTGCGGTGCCGATGTTGCCATTGCCGCCAGGCCGATTTTCGACGATGACAGGCTGGCCCCACTTGATTGATAACTGTTGCGCGACCGTGCGTGCCACCATATCCGTTGCACCGCCAGGCGCGTAGGGCAAGATGATACGAACCAATTTATTGGGATAGTCGGCTTGCGCAAGGCAATTGTTACTAAGGGCTAGAAGTAATCCGGTTACGGCGAGGTGACTCAGTGCAGCTAAGACTTTCATGAAGGTCCTTTGATATTGGGTAACAGAGATTATGTTGCAACGACACTAAGTTGATATACGGGTAAACCCGTCCTCTTTCTTCATGCGAGAACAGTTGATCGCTTGTTCGTTTGTCGTTTATCGCTAAAATGATTACCTGTTTCACGCGCGAGCGTTGAACTTCGCTTTTGCCTGATTAAATTGATGCAGGCTGTCCAATCTCAATGGCGTCGCCTTGATCATCCATCTCCTCTGAGGAGTCGTATTGTGAGTTCAAGATTTTTGCCCGCTTTCTTTGTGATTTTTGCAATGCTCTTTGGGTTGGCAGGTTGCAAAGATTCTGCCGATACTAGTCAGTCTCTTGACGCGTTCAAGCTGTCGACTGCGAAAGAGTTGGCCGACAATAAAAAGACCCTGTTGGCATTGCAAGAGATTTTAGGTAAGGACGTGACGGTCTTAAATCAAAACGTCCAGAGCATTGCCGATATCCAAAAAACGCTCGACAGCTATAAGCAGTCGACTGAGAGTGTGTTGATTGAATACAAAAAGGCGCTGACGGCAACACAAGAGGTGTTAGGTAAAGAGATTATCTCTTTAAATCAAAAGGTCAGTGAGCTGGAAGCCGAGCTCGACGCCGTGAGCACAAACACAGCCTCTTATCATTCAGCGGTATTTGATCCTAGACGCCCTCGGGTTTACAAACGGCTCGATACAAATCTGGGTACGTTGTTGGTGTCGCTTGACAGCATCGTTGCGACGAATAATGATCTAAGAGTCACCTTGAGTATTGGCAATCCCTCGAACATGGCTTTTCATGGTTTTAAAGTGAATGCAACATGGGGCGCAGATTTACAAAAAGAATTTAGCCTGACTGAGACATTAAGGCCGGCGAGCTGGAGTAAAGCCACCTTCACGATTCCAAAGACCTCGGTAAAAGATATCGAGCAACTCGAGTTTGTTATTGTGGCTGACCGTATCCACATGAGGTAAGGCAGCAGCCTTCAGTGAATACGGTCATATTTTTGCTTACTCGATTTTGACGAATTTCTGAAGACATCGAATGTAGTCAGGTTTTGGGGTGGTGGGATACGAGGCGGGCCAAGAGGTGTAGGCAACTTCGCCGACGTACATGTCGCCATGGCTATCGACGGCCATGCCATGAGGCGCAATAAATTGACCCACGCCGGTGCCGTGAGGCTCTTCGGCGGCGACACGTGCTTGTAAATTTCCTGACAAGTCGTAAATGCTCACGCGAGGTCCGGTGTTGGGCATGTTTCTGTTTACGGGCAGATGTGGGCCAAGCTCACCCACATAGCAAAGTGGGCACTTGCCACCGGTTAGGAACAGCCCGCAAGGCCGATGCATGTTGCCCCATTGTCCTTCGTACTTTCCTTTTCCATTAAAAATCTGGATGCGGTGATTTTCGCGATCGGCAACATAGACCAAACCGTTGGTGTCACACAAAATATTATGCGCAATGTTGAACTGACCAGGATCTGTGCCAGGTGAGCCCCACGAGAATAATAATTTTCCGTCCGGACTGTACTTGTGCACGCGCGAATTGCCATAGCCGTCTGACACATAAATATCGCCTTCGGGTGACAGGGCGGTGTGTGTGCAGCGGTTAAACGGTTTGCCGCTCATGTAGGGCGAGGCCTGGCCGGGCAAACCGATCTCAAGCAAGATTTTTCCGTCGAGGGTGCACTTGCGAACCGTGTGATCACCGTCATCGGTGAGGTAAATCGTATCGTCAGGGCCCATTTGTACGCCATGAGCGCGCTTGAATACGCCTTCGCCCCACGAGTTTAAAAAGTTGCCTTCACGATCAAACACCACCATGGGGTGCTCTCCGCGATTAAAGGCGTAAACGCGATCCTGACGATCAATCCCGACCGCAGCGACGTCGCCAAATTTCCAACCTTCAGGAAGTTTGCCCCAGCCCTCGGCGACGCGATATTTAAAATTGCCTTGTCCAATGATAGTCGTCATGTTCTGTCTCTCAGGTCGATGTTGGTTTGGTTGTTGTTATTGTCTGTTTATCATAAGGCACCCTAGCCTAGATCGCCATCAATTTGTTGACGGGGTACCAGTTAGAGCCTTTTGGTGTTAGGCTCTTTTTGCAGTCTTAAAAAAACTAACAGGCAATGTTCCTGTGCGGAGACAAATCATGTTGCGTAACATCTGGCTAGGTGTTGTTCTTGTTTGTTGGTCGGTCTTGAGTCAGGCTCAACCCTATCCCTCGCAAGCTTTGAGGTTTACTGTTCCCTGGCCCCCAGGGGGTGGCGTTGACTCGACTGCACGTATGATCGCCCAACCGCTCGCGAATGCACTAGGTCAGTCTGTTGTTATTGAAAATAAGCCTGGTGCAGGAGGCAATATTGGAACGGAACAGTTTGCCCGCGCAAAACCCGATGGCTATTCGATTTTGATGGGATCGTTAAGCCCTAATGCTGTGAACGTGCACCTATATAAGAAGTTGGGCTTCGATCCAGTCGCCGATTTTGCGCCCGTGATCTACGTGTCGGCTGTACCCAATATTCTTGTTGTGCCAACGAATTCGCCAGTCCAAAATGTCGCAGAGCTCATCGCGCTTGCCAAGGCAAATCCCGGAAAGTTGAACTACGGCTCGGCCGGCGTGGGCTCCTCACAGCATCTGGCGGGTATTGTGTTCGTGCAGTCGACCGGCGTTGATGTTGTTCACGTTCCCTACAAAGGGACTGCCCCTGCCGAAGCAGACCTCATGGCGGGACATATCTCATTCATGCTGGACACGACAGCTTGCTTATCCTTGATCGCGGGCGGCAAGCTTCGCGCTTTGGCAGTTGCTTCAAAGGCGCGTAATCCCGCTTTGCCCGATACGCCAACGTTTGATGAATTAGGCATACCCGGCGTGCACGCAGTATCTTGGTACGGAGTGATGGTTCCAGCCGGCACGCCCAAACCTATTATTGATCGGCTGAACACTGAGCTCAATCAGATCTTGAAGTCGCCAGAACTTAAAAAGCGGATGGCGGATTTTGGTGCAGAAATTGGTGGCGGCACGCCTGAAGAATTTGGTGCATTTATTGCCTCTGAAACGCTGCGTTACGAAAAAATCGTTCGGTTGGCGGGTGCCAAAGCAGAGTAACTCCCTAAGCTAATTTAAAAACTGTTGAATGGAAGCAAAGTATGCGTTCAGAAGCACAACCCAAAACGCTTTTCGAAAAAATTTGGTCGCGACACCGCATCCTTGAGCGTGAAGATGGTCAAGAGCTGATGTTTGTGGATACACACATGATTCAGGATGGCTCAGCGCCGGCGTTTGAGATGCTCAGACAGCGCAAGCTAACTGCGCGCACGCCTGAGCGTGCGTTCGGTACGCCTGATCATTACATCCCGACCAATAGCAGAGATTTAATGGATTTGGCCGATCCCGAAAGTCGTGCGATGGCTGAGTCGCTTGACCGAGATACGAAAGCGGCAGGCATTCAATTCGTTGGTTTGCAAGACCAACGTCAGGGTATCGTGCACGTGATCGGGCCAGAGCAAGGGTGGACGCAACCCGGCTTGTTGATGGTGTGCGGAGATAGTCACACTTCGACACATGGTGCCCTAGGCGCGCTTGCGTTTGGCATAGGTACAAGCGAAGTCGCGCACGTGGTGGCGACGCAGGCGATCTGGCAGCGGCGGCCTAAAACGATGCGCATTACAGTAGATGGCGCGCTCGCACCAGGCGTGTCTGGCAAAGATATCATTCTTGCCATCATTGCAAAAATTGGTGCCGCAGGCGCAGTGGGCCATGTGATCGAGTATGCGGGATCGGCTATTCGAAATCTGTCGATTGAAGGACGCTTAACGATTTGCAACATGTCGATTGAAGCGGGTGCACGTGCGGGGATGATTGCGCCCGATGAGACCACCTTTGCATATTTAGCAGGCCGGCCGTTTTCTCCGAAGGGTGTGCAATGGGATCAGGCCTTAGCGTATTGGCGCACCTTGCCCTCAGATCCTGGGGCAACGTTTGATCGTGAAGTGAGTTTGAAGGCGCAAGATATTGAGCCAATGTTGACCTGGGGTAATAGCCCTGAAGACGCGATGTCGGTGACCTCACGCATCCCCGATCCATCGACGATTGCCGATCCGCAAAGACGCGCTGTCGTTGAGCGCATGCTGGACTACATGGGGTTAAAACCCGGAATGGCGCTGACCGATGTGTCTGTTGATCGAGTGTTTATCGGTTCTTGCACCAATAGTCGCATCGAAGATCTTCGAAGTGCGGCCGCCGTCGCAAAAGGGCGCAAGGTGGCCGCAGGCGTTGAGGCCTGGGTCGTACCAGGTTCGGGGCTCGTCAAGGCGCAAGCTGAGGCTGAGGGACTCGATAAGATTTTTGTTGAGGCTGGCTTTCAATGGCGTTTTGCAGGCTGTTCGATGTGCATTGGCGTGAACGGGGATTTAGTGGCTGCGGGCAAGCGCTGCGCGGCAACCTCGAATCGTAATTTTGTCGGTCGGCAAGGGCCTGGTTCTCGGACTCACCTCATGAGCCCCGCTACGGCAGCGGCCAGCGCAATTGCGGGACATCTTGCGGATGCACGCGCGCTGCGCAGCACTTCGCTCTAACAATCCAGGATTGAACATGCAACCATTCGAACACCTTGAGGCTGTGGCGCTGCCTTTAACGCGCGCCAACATCGATACCGATCAGATTATCCCAGCGCGCTTTTTGCAGAAACCGCGCATCAATGATTTTGGCGCTTATCTTTTTCGTGATCTGCGGTTTCACAAGGACGATTCAACGCGGCCCGAGTTTGTATTAAATCAGCCAGAGTATGTGGCGGCACAGATCGTGGTGGCGCAACGTAACTTCGGCTGCGGCTCGTCGCGCGAGCAGGCTGTATGGGCATTGTATGACTATGGTGTGCGTGCCGTGCTTGCGCCAAGTTTTGGCGATATTTTTTATTCAAACTCGCTTAAGAATGGATTGCTGCCGATTGTGCTGCCTGCCGAAGTCATTGATGCAATTCTAGTAACGCTCACAAATCAACCCGGTACAAAAATGACCGTCGATCTTGAACGGCAAGTCGTACATGCGCCAGGGATGGCAGAACAGTCGTTTGAGATCGCACCTTTTTCAAAGCATTGTTTGCTGACTGGAATGGATGAACTTGATTACACGTTGACCCACGCTGACAAGATTGCTGCCTTCGTGCGCAAGTACGAAGCAAACCCGTATGCGTAACGTGTGACACGCTTGCAAAACGTTATTTAATGGCTTTATATAAAAGGATAA
Source organism: Bordetella parapertussis (assembly GCA_943331855.1). Taxonomy (GTDB): domain Bacteria; phylum Pseudomonadota; class Gammaproteobacteria; order Burkholderiales; family Burkholderiaceae_B; genus Zwartia; species Zwartia parapertussis_H. The sequence continues at coordinate 7,915 of CALQNE010000049.1, read as the reverse complement.
ATTTTATGAAGATTGCAGTCTTAGCTGGCGATGGCGTAGGCCCTGAAGTGACCGCCCAGGCAGTGAAAGTGTTGCGCGCGACGATCGGTGACGCGAAGCTGCAGTTGACTGAAGCACCGGTTGGTGGGGCGGGCATCGCGGCGGCGGGCGACCCCTTGCCTGCAGCGACGATGGCAATTGCTAAAGGCGCAGATGCTATTTTGTTTGGTTCGGCTGGGTTGCCGGGTGATGAAGGGGTGCCCTACGCGAAGCGCGCAGGCGCAAGCTTATTGCGACTGCGCAAAGAGCTTGATTTGTTTGCCAATTACCGCCCAATTTTTATGTTTCCTGAGTTAATTGGTGCCTCATCACTCAAGCCGCACTTGGTCGAGGGACTGGACTTACTGATTTTGCGCGAACTGAGTAGCGATATTTATTTTGGTGAACCGCGCGGGGTGAGTACCAATGCACAAGGGGTACGTGTCGGGATCAACACGATGTATTACACCGAACCTGAGATCGAGCGCATTATTCACGTGGCATTTAAAGCTGCCCGGCAGCGCAAAGGCAAGGTCTGTTCGGTGGATAAGGCGAATGTTCTGGATACGATGCAACTCTGGCGCGAGGTTGCCGAGCGAGTGAGTAAACAATACCCAGACGTTGAATATTCAAACGCGTTGGTTGATGCCTTTGTGATGATGATGATGCGTCAACCTAAACAGTTTGATGTGGTTGTGACGGGCAATATGTTTGGCGACATCGTGTCAGATGCTGCAGCAATGTTGACGGGCTCAATTGGTATGCTGCCATCTGCGTCGCTGAGCCCGGATGGCCGTGGCTTGTACGAACCAGTACACGGCACCGCGCCAGATATCGCCGGAAAAAACATCGCGAATCCTTTGGCTTCGATTTTATCGGCCGCCATGATGTTGGATTACTCATTTAAACAACCCGAGCAAAGCGCACGTATTAAACGTGCGGTTGCGGCGGTGCTGGCGCAGGGATACCGCACCGCGGATATTTTTGAGCAGGGGACTCAAGCGATTGGCACAGCAGAGATGGGTGATGCGGTTGTGGCTGCGCTGCGACCCTAGCTTGGTTATTTTGGTAGAGGGTAGTCAAAGAGTAGGTGGGGTAGCATCAAAGGAATGATGGGAAACATGGCCATGATGGCCAAGTCGACCGCCATGATGATGATGAAGGGCACTGCCGCTTTGACGACCGCTTCGTAGCGCGCGTCAGCAATACGGGTGGATACGAAAAGATTCAAGGCGACAGGGGGAAGAATGCAGCCAAGTCCCATATTGGTGCAAAAAAGCACGCCCCAATGAATGACGTCAACTTCAGCCTTGAGTAAGAGCGGCATGAAGGAAGGTAAAAAGCCAAAAATCATCGCTGGAGGCTCGAGAATCATCCCTAAAATAACAAATGCCATGCTGACTAGAAAAATAATCACATACTTGTTTGTACTAAGCTGAGTTACAAACTCAACCATATCGATGGCGACTAAATCGCGCGCGAGAACAAAGCCGAGAAATGAAGAGGTCGCTGCCATAAAGAGTGTCATACCACTGATGTGACCGGCTTCGACCACCGCCTCGTAGAGCGTCGAGCGATTTGCCTTCTTGTACCAGAGCAAGAGTAGGAGCACATAACCCAATAGCACTGCACCAACCTCGGCTGGTGTAAAGATTCCTCCTAGAATCCCACCGACGACGAGTACGAGCGCGAATAAGCCAGGCGTGGCATTGAGTAGGCGCGGCATAATCGACGATGCTGGCACTATTTCTCTGGGGTAATTGTGCCGCCAGCCGTGCACGAGCGCTACAAGCACGAAGCTCGCGGCCAGCAATATGGAGGGTACAACCGTCGCGGCGGCCAGGCGACTGATAGAGGTGTTAGTCGCGGCAGCGTAGAGAAGAATAGTGATCGCCAAAGGCGCCATCATCCCGAGCGTTCCAGAGGTGCCCTGCAGTGCGGCACAAAACTCGGCGCGATAGCCACGGGCCTTCATTTGAGGGATCATCACAGAGCCGATTGCTGCCGTATCCGAAACAGCCGAACCAGAAATATCACCAAAGATGAAGCTGGCGACGACGTTCGCAGCACCAAGTCCTCCGCGTAGGCGACCCACCAACACTTGTGCAAGATCGACGATGTATTGAGCGACACCCGCCTCATGCATGAGTTTTCCAGCAAGCATGAGTAATGGAATTGCCATGAGAGCGAGCAGACTAATGCCATTGGAGATTTGCTCGGCACCAATATTGAAGGGGATGCCCCCAACACTGCCCGCGTAAAAGGTCGCGACAAACCCCAGCGAAAGTGCGACAGGCACGCCTAGCAGCATCGGTATGAAGAGTGCGCAGAGAATGCTGATTGCTTTGATACCACCCGTGAACTGCACGTGGTCACCAATGGGCAGCATAAAGACAAATAGAAAGAGTCCAGCGACGAGCAGTTTTATGAGGAACCCCCAAGAGAGCCCCAGACTAAGATTGCGGCGTAGCCAATGCAGATCCATGATGACGCAGGCAACCGGAATTGCCAGAAATGATACCGTCATCGGCAGTCGAAGGGCGTCAGAACGAACGCCTGCAGCGAGCGGGATGTTTTGCATACTTGAGACGGTTAGTGCGGCTAGAAAGCTAAGCGCTAACCCTTCGGCGAGCACGGTTGCGCGCGCTTGCCAAAGAGGCGACAACTTGTTGACTAATACGTCTAAATTAACGTGTTTGTCGTGTAGGTACCCCGACGCGATCGATAAAAAGGTAGCCCAGATGAAGATCATCAGGCCGACTTCGTCAGCCCACGTTAGTGAATTGTTTAAGGCATACCGAAAAAACACACCTAAGGCCATCACAAGCGCGAAAGCAATGGTGGCCGTGACAAAGGCAAGCGTGCACAGGCGATCAACGCCATCGCTCAGGCTGACAAGGGGTCGAAGCCAGGCGGCGCGTGGTCGCGTGGGCGGCGAGGTCTGATAAACAGGTTGAGTATTCATGCGCGCCTTTGTTCACCAAAGCGTTAAAAGCACAGCCCCTTTGCTGTGTCGCGAGCAAAGGGGCTGTGTTTGAGCGAGGACTTCAAATGGTCGAAAACCTATTGCGGTCTGAGTTTGTACATCTCATTGGCAATATTGAGATCAATTTTCCCTTTGAAGTCATTAGCAATTTGCGTCCACAGGGCTTCGCGAACGGCTAGCCATTTGGTCATTTCCTCTTTATTGGGGTAGTAGATCTGCACACCCGCTTTAGAAAAATCGGCGAGGGCAGACTGGACCTTTTCTCGAGCCCACTGACCGGCTAGTGGCTTGACTTGCTCAGCTGCATCGAGGATGGCCTTCTGTTGAGAGGGGGTGAGAGAGTCAAATTTCTTTTGATTCATGTAAATCGGCAAAATGTTGATGCGAAAACCGATGGCGGTATAAGTTTTTGCAACCTCATAGAGCTTGATCGAGGCCGCTGGCACGATGGGTGTTGCTGCGTTGCCGTCCACCACGCCTTGCTGTAGCGCGGTGTACAGTTGACCGTAGGGGATAGGGGTTGGGTTGGCACCATAGGACTTCATAATTGCGATCTCGACGGGTGTACTGGCCGTGCGAATTTTCAAGCCCTTGAGGTCGTCAGGCACTTTAATTTGTTTACTGCGCATGATGATATCCGTGCCGCTTACAGGGGCATCGTAGGTATGGCTAGTCAAGAGTAAGACCTTGACCCCCATATCTTTTTCCATTTGAGCGATGGCTTTTTTTCCAGCAGGATGGGTCTCAAGTGCATCGATCGCTGCTTTCGCATTTTTGAATAAAAAAGGCAGGTCGAACTGAAGAAAGGCCTCAGTAAAGGGCGCCAGGTTTGACGTCGCGGTAAAACCAATGTCGACACTACCGGATTTCACCGCGGTGGCTAATTGCTGTTCGATGCCAAGCGATTGATAAAAGGGCTTTGCTTCGAGTTCACCTTTGCTGAGTTGGGTAATGAGCTCTGTGAGTTTTCCAATCGCCATCGAGGGTGCGGTCGAGCCCTCCGGATCCGAGGCGCCAGCGCGCAGAACGAGGGGAGCGGCATTGAGAGCGGTGCTTGCCGAAACGGCTGCGATAGAGATCAGTCCGTACGAAATTATTTTTTTGAAATGGAAGGGCATCTTTGGCATGTTTATGTCTCTTTTATCTTTTATATGATCGTTCGATCTAGGTGCATTTCTGAAGGCAGGTTAAACCCTCAGACCACTTAATCTAGCGCAACTCGCGAAGTCGCACTATATCGTTTACCCTAGGATCTGTTTGATAAGTACAGCATTTACCTTTGGATGACGCAGGGATTGAGGGCGGACAGCGGTCATGCCTTAAGCTTTACAACAACCATGCAGAGTCTATTAAGCTACACAAAATAATGCAGAATCTATTGAGACAATTTATATGCGAGTGCCGGCCACGATCGAAGACCTCCGCCTTTTAGCCCGTCATCGCGTTCCCCGCATGTTTTATGAGTATGCCGATGCGGGCAGTTGGACAGAAAGTACTTATCGCGCAAACGAGAGTGATTTTCAGCAGCTTAAATTTCGGCAGCGTGTTGCGATTGATATCGAGCAGCGCAGTGCGGCCAGCCAAATGATCGGGCATGAGGTCACCATGCCGGTGGCGATTGCTCCGACCGGAATGGCCGGTATGCACCATCCTGATGGAGAAATTCTCGCAGCGCGTGCGGCAAAAAAATTTGGCATCCCATACACACTTTCAACCATGAGCATCTGCTCGATCGAAGATATCGCTGAACAGACAGGAGGACATCCCTTTTGGTTTCAACTGTATGTACTGCGGGATCGAAATTTTGTGGAGCAATTAATTGCGCGTGCACAAGCAGCCGGTTGTTCTGCACTTGTGATCACCCTTGATTTACAGGTGATGGGGCAGCGCCATAAAGATTTAAAAAACGGAATGTCGGTTCCGCCCAAGTTAACGCTCGCCAATATGATCAATTTTTTGAGCAAACCGACTTGGTGTCTGGGGATGCTGGGCACGAATAGACGAACCTTTGGCAATATCGCCGGACACGTTAAAGGCGTTGAGGATATGGGAGCGATCGCTGCTTGGACTGCAGAGCAATTTGATCCTTGCCTGAACTGGCGTGACATTGAGTGGATCAAGAAGCGTTGGGGCGGGAAAATTATTCTCAAAGGGATTATGGATCCAGAGGATGCGCGTCTGGCCGTTGATTCAGGCGCTGATGCGCTGATTGTTTCTAATCATGGAGGGCGCCAGCTTGATGGGGCGGAGTCGAGTATCAAGGCCTTGCCCGCGATTGTGGCGGCGGTGGGGCGCCAAATAGAAGTGCACTTGGACAGCGGGGTTCGTAGTGGGCAAGATGTCTTAAGGGCGATCGCGCTAGGCGCCAAGGGGACGTATATTGGTCGTCCGATGCTCTACGGTTTGGGGGCGATGGGCGAGGCTGGCGTCACGCGGGCTTTAGAAATTATTCAGAACGAGTTGGTGTTAACGATGGCCTTTTGCGGGAAAACGAGTATTGAGAGTATCGATGAATCGATACTTATAGGCGAGCATTTTTAAAATTATGGTTCTCGTCGTTTCGTAAATAAACCCATTCCCCACACTTAAACTTATCTTGCTGTTTTTGCGATGATCAAGGCTTAACAAAAATGTTTAAGCATTGCCATTCTCCAAAAGCCGGCGCTTCGACGGGCCATTGATTCGCGGCTGCGATCAACGTTGAGTGATTGGTTTGTAAATAGTGCACCGCCCGAATGACTCCCGCATGCGTGATCCAAACAGCGTCTCGATTAACCGGTAGCTCGTCAAGGGCTTGGCGAATACGAATCAACAGGTCTTGCGTACTTTCGACGTCCCCAAAACGATGGAGACCGAAGTCGGCTGTCCATGCATCAAAGGCAGATTTTGGGATCGCGTTCCACGCCACCCCCTCCCAAGCGCCAAAATTTATTTCATTTAAACGCGAATCGATTTGATGTGAGAGATCGTCGCGTTCTGACTGAATGGCTTGCGCAAGTTGTCGAGCCCGTTGCAGACCAGAACTGTAGAGCATGGCATTCTTAGGCAAGAGCGGTGCAATTTTTATTGCCGCTTGCTGAGTTGCACTCGGTTCGGCTGCGATGTCGAGCTGACCATAACAGAGCCCCTCTGCGATCAGAGGTTTCGCATGGCGCACGAGCCAAAGTTTCATTGAGCTAGGGCCAATAGTACGCCTAGATAAAAGGCGAGTTCGCATACTTGTTGAGTGGCGCCGAGCGTATCACCTGTAAAGCCGTTTAAGCGACGGCTCAGTAAGTGCAGCATCAGCGCCAATGCAAAAAGGCTACAGCCTGTTCCCCAAAGTAAAAGGGTGGGTGAATGCTGTGACGCAAAGGCGAAGTCGGCGAGCAGTAGCCAGACCGATGCAATGAGTAACGTCTGCAGGGGAATTTTGTTGGCGAGAGGTTTGGTTTTGGTCGTGACATCGTCGCCAACGTTGGGTAGGCGTGCTGCAATGAGTAGAGGCATGAATCTTGAGCAAACGTGTGCCGCAAACAAGCTCCATGCAGCAAGTGAAAGATTGATTTGCCCCAGCATTGTGAGTAGCGCGAGTTTGGTGGAGAGGGCCAGGACGAGTGCTGTTGCGCCATAGCTACCAATGCGCGAGTCTTTCATGATCTCAAGGGCACGATCCCGCGTGACCATGCCGCCCAAGCCATCTGACGTATCGGCTAAGCCGTCTTCGTGAAAGGCGCCGGTGAGCATCACGCTGAGGACTGTGCTGAGGCAGGCCGCGAGCCAAGGTGTCGTACTGACAGATGGAAGCAGCGCGGCAAACAAATAGAATGCCGCACCGGTTAATGAACCAATGATGCACCCTACGCCTGGAAAATGCGCCAAGCTGGCCCGTTGCATCGTGGCGTTAAAGCCTACCCATTGCGCTACGCTTTCAGGCAAAGGGATACGCGTAAAGTATTGCAACGCCAGTAAAAAGTGCCGCACGAACTGCATAAAGTGTCTTCCTTTTTATGAATCAGCGAGCGAGACGCCCGCTGATTCGAAGCTGGCCATCTGAGTCAGTACGTTGCAGGCGGACACGAGTAAGGGCCACGCCAGCGCAGCACCCGAGCCTTCTCCTAAGCGTAACTGTAGATCAAGCAAAGATTTGGCGTGTAGTTGCTCGAGCAGCAGCGCGTGGCCACGTTCGTCAGAGCTGTGCGCAAAGACACAACGCTGTAATACCAATGGCTCTATTTTGCTGGCAACTAATACAGCCGCACTGGTGATAAAGCCATCCACGACGATGACACGATTGCTGGCGGCGGCCTCAAAGATAGCGCCAACCATGGTTGCAATTTCAAAGCCGCCAAAAGCAGCGAGCGCTTGCAACGGTTCATGCGCGTGCGCGTGTAAAGCTAATACTTGCTGCAAAATTTTTGTTTTGCGGGCGATACCTCGTTGATCTAAGCCGGCACCCGCACCGACGCATTGTTCAATGGGTAGGTCGGCGAGTCGTGCAAGCAGCAGCGAGGCGGCTGACGTATTGCCGATCCCCATTTCACCCAACAACAGTGCATTGCCGGATAGGGATTTGACCAAATCTTGCCCGTTTGAGATGGCCCGCGCGCACTGTTCGGCAGACATGGCGGCTTGTTGGGATGAGTCAGCGGTGCCGTAAGCGACCTTGCAGTCGTACAAGCCCTGTTGTGGCGTGAAGGTGTGCATTACCCCACAGTCGGCAATGGTGAGTGTTAAGCCATGTTGGCGGGCAAGCACACTGACTGCCGCACCACCGGCTAAAAAGTTGTTCACCATCTGCCAGGTGACATCACTGGGGTAGGCCGATACGCCATGTTTTGCCAAGCCGTGATCGGCGGCAAAGACGACAAGTTGAGGTGCTTGCAGTACAGGCGACTCTGTTTGAAAGATCAGGCCAAGTTGTTGAGCAAG
>CALQNE010000048.1 GCA_943331855.1 Bordetella parapertussis | reverse complement strand
TTCTTTTACCCGCCAGCGTCTGAGGCATCCATGTATGTGCTGATGATTCTAGTTCTGCTGCTGCGCCCGCGCGGTTTGCTAGGTGAGCGTATTGAGCGATTTGAATAAGAAGCCAGCATGACAAACGTAAACACACACAAATATTTGCCCCTGGGTTTAGCACTTTTGGGTTTATTGATCTCGCCTTTCATCATGCGCTCTTTGGGGTTGACCCCCGGTACTGCGACTGATGTTGTGATCTATGCCATGGCAGCGCTGGGGTTGAATCTGTTGGTTGGGCACACGGGCTTGACCTCATTTGGGCATGGCGCCTTTTTTGGCATTGGTGCCTACGCAGCGGCCTTGTCGCAAAAGCATTGGTTCGAAGGGCAGATGGTCTTGCCGATTTTGTTCACCATTGTGTTTTGCGCACTGCTTGCAACGCTAGTCGGTGCCTTAATCTTGCGACGACGAGGCGTCTATTTTTCGTTGTTAACCTTGGCATTTTCTGCGTTGACCTTTGCGATCGCTTTTCGCTGGACCGCGCTCACCGGTGGTGAAAACGGGCTGGGTAATGTGGTGCGCCCAGAGATGGGATTTTTGCAGCTTGATCAACCAGTCCCCTACCTCATCGCGGTCAGCGTTATTGGCTGGCTGGTCTTATATTTAATTTGGCGAGTCTCGCGGTCACCCTTTGGGCATGTGCTTGCCGCGATTCGAGAAAACGAGCAACGGGCACAGTTTCAAGGCTACGACACGCAGCGTTATAAGTTACTCGCCTTTGTGATTTCTGGCACGGTGACATCCCTCGCGGGTAGTCTCTTGGCGTTTCATTACCGCTTTGCATCGGCTGACCCGACGTCGGTGACGTTTTCAGGTGAGCTTTTGGCCATGGTTGTGATCGGGGGCATGCATAGTTTGCTCGGGCCTGTGGTTGGTGCATTCTTTTATATTTTATTTCGCGAATACCTTTCGATCTGGACACCAAACTGGTTGCTTTACTTCGGCATACTTTTTGTTGGGTTCATTATCTTTTCGCCTAAAGGGCTTGTTGGTGTCTGGGCACAAATTAAAAAGCGATTCAAGCCTGAAAAAGAAACCGATGCAGCGATGAGCGCACGTAAAATTTATCAAGGCTTAGCATTTCCTTCATTTTTACAGCCGCACAAAAGCGATGCTATCGCGCTTGAAGTTTCAGGTATTGCAAAAAGCTTTGGCGGTGTCAAAGCGGTTCGCGATTGCAGCGTGACACTTCGCTCAGGGATCCACGCGTTGATCGGCCCGAATGGGTCGGGCAAGACGACGACCTTTAATTTGATTTCGGGGATGTTTGTACCGGATCAAGGTAAGGTCACGCTGTATGAAAAATCTCTGACTGGCTTGTCTTCTGACAAAATTAGCCAGTTAGGTCTGGCACGGTCTTTTCAGATCACTAACTTGTTTAAAGGTCTGAGCATTTACGAAAATCTGAGGCTGTCAGTTCAGGCGCGTCATCGGGGTCATTTTAATATCTGGCGAGACATCGACTCTTATCAAACGGTGCATGCACAAACGGCTGAGCTCGTGAAGTACCTTGGCTTAGAGGGAATCGAGCATAGCGAGGCGGCCAGTATGTCGTACGGCGGCCAACGCTTGGTGGATATGGGCATTGCTTTAGGTTGTCATCCTAAAGTATTGCTGTTGGATGAGCCGCTTGCCGGGTTGGCGGCTGCAGAGCGTGAGCGGATTTCAAATTTAATTCAGACAATTCAACATCATATTCCGGTGCTCATTGTTGAACATGATCTTGATCGCGTCTTAGGTTTTTCTCAAAACGTGACGGTGATGAACGACGGTAACGTGTTGATGTCTGGTACGCCTGCCGAAGTACGCAGTGACGTTCGCGTGCAAGAAGTCTATACGGGTAAAGGAACCCCTGCCATTCAAGCGCGAACCGCGGCGTCGACTCAAGCGGATGACCTGTTGCTATCGTTTAATCAGGTGAATAGTTATTACGGTAAGAGCCATATCTTGAATGAGGCTTCTTTGAATGTGCACAAAGGAGAAATCGTTGCGCTACTGGGGCGCAATGGTGCCGGAAAATCAACGCTTCTTAAAACCTTGACGGGTTTGGTTGCGCCCGTGGGTGGGGAAATCACCTTTGATGGTCAAAAGATTTCGGGCATGGCGGCTCCTGATATTGCACGGATTGGTATTGGTTATGTACCGCAGGGTAGAGGCTTGTTTGCCGGCATGTCAGTTCGAGATAACTTTGCCCTAGGCCGTATGAACCGTGTCAACCCTGCGATTGGCGGCACGTACTGGACCGAAGAAAAGATCTTCGAATATTTTCCACGTCTGAGGGATCGGATGGATGTGGCTGCCGATTATCTCTCGGGTGGTGAGCAGCAGATGGTTGCGGTGGCGCGTGCCTTGTCGGGTAACATCAAATTACTGCTACTAGATGAGCCCTTCGAGGGCTTGGCGCCATCGGTGATTAACGAGCTCTTTACTGTGTTCGATAAGCTACGCAGCGAAGTCTCAATTTTGATTGTCGAGCATAATCTGGACTTGGTGCTGGCGCTATCGGATCGCGTCTTTGCACTTGAGCGAGGTCAAGTGTTTCATGAAGGCCCCGCCAGCGCGCTTTTAGAAGATCTTGATTATCGTAAGAAAATTCTTTGGATGTAATGTTGAGGTCGTGATGGCAGAAGCAATTTCTTTTCGCTTGGATGGGCAGCGTGCACTGGTCACAGCAGGTGCGCAAGGTATTGGGCGTGCCATTACAGAGGCGTTGCTTGCGCAAGGTGCTGAGGTTCATGTGTGTGATATCGATGCTGCAGCCTTAAAAGAGGTGCAGCAGGCGTTTCCGCAGGTGACCGCGACGTTGACGGATATTTCAAATGAATCGCAAGTTTTAGAAATGTTCGCAGGCCTTAAAAAGCGCTGGAATAGCCTTGATATCTTGGTGAACAATGCAGGTATCGCTGGCCCGACAGCGGCGCTTGAAGACACGGTGTTGGGTGAATGGCAGCAAACCATTGATGTCAATTTAACGGGTACGTTTTTATGTGCACGTAGTGCGGTACCTCTGATGAAGTCGCGGGGGGGGAGCATTGTGAACATCTCGTCAGCCGCGGGACGCTTGGGTTTTCCGTTACGCACGCCGTACTCAGCCTCAAAGTATGCGGTGATCGGGTTAACAGAGACCTGGGCGATGGAATTAGGGCCGCAAGGTATACGTGTCAATGCAATCTTGCCAGGGATCGTTGAGGGCCCGCGTCAAGATCGGGTGCTAAGCGCCAAGGCAAAATCGTATGGGATTACACTAGAGCAAATGCGTACGCGAGCGCTTGAGCGGGTGTCGATGCGTACGACGGTCACGGCGCACGATATCGCAGCGCAAATCGTTTTTATCTGTTCAAAGGCGGGTGCCAAGATCTCTGGACAGAGCTTGTCTGTTGACGGTAATGTCGAAACGCTTGTGCAATAATTTATTCATTCATTTCTTTATTTAGTCTTCGGAGACTGTCGTGCCTAGAAAAGTCATTATTACCTGTGCAGTGACCGGTGCCATTCATACCCCAAGTATGTCGCCTTATATTCCAGTCACAGCACAAGAGATCGCCGATGCTGCGATTGGAGCCGCTCAAGCTGGCGCGGCAATCGTACATTTGCATGCGCGTGATCCCAAAGATGGCAGCCCTTCGCAAGATCCAGAACTGTTTAAGAACTTTTTGCCACAGATTAAAGAAAAAAGCGATGTCGTGATCAATTTGACGACAGGCGGTGCGCCGACGATGACGATTGAAGATCGTCTACGTCCTGCGCATTATTTCAAACCAGAGGTCGCTTCATTGAATATGGGTTCAATGAACTTTGGTTTGTACGATATGTTGAAGCGTTTTAAAACCTTCAAACACGACTGGGAACCCAAATACCTGGCAGGTAGCGATGATCGTGTATTTAAGAATACATTTAAAGATATTGCGCATATCTTATCCTCGTGTAGCGAAAACAATACGCGCTTTGAGATCGAGTGTTACGACATCGGTCACCTTTACACGGCGGCGCATTTTATTGATCGTGGCTTGATCAAGGCACCTTTCCTCATCCAGTCTGTCTTTGGTATCTTGGGTGGTATTGGCCCCCATCCCGAAGATGTTCTGCACATGAAACGTACTGCTGATCGTTTGTTCGGTGATGATTATCAATGGTCAGTATTGGGTGCCGGGCGCAATCAAACGCCGATAGCAACTCAGTCGGCCACAATGGGTGGTCATGTTCGGGTTGGCCTTGAGGATTCGCTCTGGGATGGCCCGGGTACGTTAGCCAAGTCGAATGCAGATCAAGTGACACGGATGCGCAAGATCATCGAAGGTTTGTCTCTTGAGGTGGCGACACCCGCTGACGCGCGTGAAATCCTGAAACTCAAAGGCCGTACGAATGTAAATTTCTAAAAAAAGATTTTGAATCTTTTCAAGTACTGAGTGTTTTAATCGCCCTGTGCAGACCGAACATTTGTTCGTTTTGTTCAGGGCGATTTATTTGGCGCTTTATTTTTTTATAATTTCGGGTGCCAGCGCAACAATGGCTTGGTAGTGCGTTAAGAATACCTGTCCACCTAGATGAGCGAAGAAAGGTGTTCGAGTGAGTCGGTCCATGACCGGGCCTTTCACCTCAGAAAGGTGGAGTGCGATCCCCGAGCTTGCCAGTCGGCTCTCGATGGCCTCAAGACTTTCGAGTGCGCTCGCATCGATATCGTTAATCGCAGAGCACATCAGCACAACGTGTTTCAGGCGAGGGGATTTTGCGACGGCAAGGTTGATGCGATCTTCTAGCGACTTTGAATTCGCAAAATAAAGACTTTCATCTACCCGCAAACTCAGCACTGTTGGGTCGGTGAGCACTTGATGCCGCAACACATTTCTAAAATGTTCGGTGCCGGGCACAAGCCCCACCTCGGCAATATGCGGTCGACTGGTTCTAAATAAAAACAAGATCAGTGAGACCGCGACACCCGTGACTAAGCCAAGTTCAACGCCTATGGTTAGCGTGATGATGAGGGTGCTGAGTACTGCCGTAAAGTCTGCTTTTGAATACGACCAAGTACGCTTGAAGATACTAAAGTCGACGAGTGACAGAACAGCAACGATTATTGTGGCCGACAACGTGGCCTGAGGTAAAAAATAAAGTGCGGGGGTCAAAAAAAGCGTCGCCACTGCAATCCCAATGGCGGTGTAGATGCCCGCCGCAGGCGTTTGCGCACCCGCATCAAAATTGACAACCGAGCGGGCAAACCCGCCGGTGACAGGAAAGCCTCCGCTCAAGGCAGCCGACAGGTTGCTGGCGCCAAGAGCGATGAGCTCTTGATCGGGCTCGATGCGTTGGCGACGCTTTGCAGCTAGCGTCTGGCCGACTGAGACCGACTCAGCAAAGCCAATGATACTGATCAGCAGGGCGGGTAAGATCAGCTGCTTTAAAAGGCTTAGATCCCATAACGGCAGGGTCAAGGGTGGCAAGCCTTGCGGCACAGCGCCAACGATCTTGAGGCCCTGTGTTTGCCAGTCTAACCACCAGGTCAGAATAATTGAGACCGCAATGACGGCGACCGGTCCGGTTTTGCTCAGACGCGCAGCGAGCTGAGCATTAAGTCCATAACGCAGGAGTAGGGGATTTAAACCTTTGCGTACCCAGAACAAAAAGATGATCGCCGAAAGACCAACCATCAGCGTCAGTTGGTGTGTCTGCGGGCTTTGAGCGAGAAGACTCTGCATCAGATCAAAAAAATGATGGCCCTCTGCAGACACACCCATGATCGTTTTCAGTTGACTGGCTGCAATTAAGAGCCCTGAGGCCGTGATGAATCCTGAGATCACAGGATGACTCAAGAAGTTTGCTAAAAATCCAAGACGTAGAGTGCCCATCAGCAGCAATATGGTGCCAGAAAGAAACGCCAGGGTGATGGCGATGGCCCAAGGAGCGATTCCGAGTGGGCCTAAGTCACTGATCGCAGCGGCGGTCATTAAGGAGACCACGGCCACCGGACCGACCGCTAAGACGCGGCTAGTTCCGAAGAGTGCGTAAAGTACAAGGGGCGCCACACTTGCGTACAAGCCCGCCTCGGGAGGCAGTCCGGCCAGCAACGCATAGGCTAAGCCTTGAGGGATCAGCATGACGGTGACAATGGCAGCTGCGATCAAATCACTGAAGAGTGTCTGACGATTGTATTGTGCTCCCCAAGTTAAGATAGGTAACCAAGGAGTGAGTGTCTTGATAATCAATGAGTGTGAAAAACCTTTGATTGGCGGATAAGCTATTTTGCTATTTGTAACAAAACATTATATCATTTTATATAATGTTAAAAATTAACGATTTCAGTTTGAATATGCGATTTTTTCGATTTTGTTGTTTCAGTTTAATCATGTTCTGGTCTACGAGCGGTCAGTTTGCGCGTGCGCTTGAGGTGGGCCAGACTCTGACGATTTCAAGCTTGACCTCCCTGAGCGGTCAAGCGATCACAGCCGAGCAACTGACCGGAAAATATTTAATCATTCAGGTTTGGGCCTCTTGGTGTCCCTACTGTCATAAGCAGAATCTCAATCTACAAAAACTAGCGCCGCAACTTTCGTCGGACAAGGCTGTCGTGTTGGCCTTGTCAGTTGATCGCGAAGAAGGCAATGCAAAAAAATATGCAGAACAACATTCTTGGGGATTTTTGACTGCCATGATGACTCCAGCTTGGTCGGCCCAGCTTGGTAAGCGGCGAGGAATTCCCGAGTTGTATGTTGTGAATCCGCAGGGCAGAGTCGTTCAGAAGGAGTTTGGGTTGATGGTCGATGCTGATCTTTTTGAGTTAAAAAAATACGGTCAATAATTTTTTATACTAAGGTTTGACGTACGCGTATTTGTCTTGAAACTGTAAATCAGCGATGCGCACGACGCCCGACGGTGTGAAGTCAGCATCTAAAATAAACTGATCCTTACTCAGCTTACGATTCTTGAGTGTGATTTCACACACTTCAAAGCGCACACCACGCGACTTCAGCGCGGCGATCAAAGGCGCATACTCTACGGCATTTTTTTCATCTTTAGCACCTTCTATCAGCAGGTCAACTCCTTCGGCATGGGTGACTACAACGATTTTTGTCTTGGGTGCAACATCCAGGTGATTACGAATATTGCGTAGCCCTTTCAAACCTTGCATCGCAGCATTGTCGAGGTGATAGACGACACTTGATTGTGCAAGGGCTACGTCAGTGCCTAAGGCTGTCAAGGCTAGGGCTAGCGTGAGTACCGCGTGTTTGAGCCGTATGATCATAATGATTCTCTGCTTAGGCGATGCCAGGATTGTTGAGGGCGCCTTTGATGCTTGGCACGTTTAAGGGGCTGGCTTTTACTGTTTTGATATCTTTTAAATAAGTTGTCATCAAGTCCCATATCGGTTCGCCGCCGGCTTGCTTGGCTTCTTCTGAGACTGGGGCCCAACCTGCAACTTTATAGGTGCCGTCTGCATCAATGAGTTTGCCACCCAAACGCATTTCTGAAATACGTTTTCCAGCGGCAGCCGTTGGATCGATCGTGTACTGTAATCCACCGACGCGCACCATATCGCCCCCTTGCTGATAATACGGATCCGGGTTGAATAGATTATCGGCGACGTCTTCAAGAATGGTCTTGAGCATCTCACCTTTCATCGAGGTTGTTGTGGTGTACGGATAGGTGATCGCGGTTTGATCAAGCAGATGCTCCATCGTGATGGTTTGACCTGGCAGCAGTGACGTGCCCCAGCGAAAGCCTGGAGAGAAGGCAATGGGTGCATCTTTTACTTTCATCAGGCCATCAAGAATCAATTGATCAAAGCTACCGTTAAAGTTACCCCGGCGGTAAAGCAGACCTTCGGTCACAGCAAGGGGTTGCGCTAATTTGGCTTCGAAGGGGCTACGCAGTTTATCGATCAAGGCCAGCATCGTGGGATCAGCAGGCAACAAATCCGAAAAGACGGGTATCAACTTGTAGCGCATGTCTGAGACTTTTCCGCCGCGCACGTCAAAGTCCAGCACACCTAAAAATTTTCCGTTTGAGCCCGCGTTGGTCACTAACGTGACGCCACCTTTGTTGTTGACTTTAATGGGTGCAGGGATGCCGTCGTGCGTATGTCCGCCTAGAATGGCGTCGATACCTTGCACGCGACTGGCCATCTTCAGATCAACGTCCATGCCATTGTGCGATAGCAGTACAACGACTTTGGCTCCTTTGCCGCGTACTTCATCAACAACCTTCTGCATGTTTTCTTCTTCGATGCCGAAGGTCCAGCTTTCGACCATGTAGCGAGGGTTGGCAATAGGGGTGTATGGAAACGCTTGACCGATGATCGCGACTGAGACGCCGTTCATTTCTCTGAGGGTGTAGGCCTCAAACACAGGGTCGCCAAAATCGGTAGTCTTGATGTTTTGCGCTAAAAATGCAACCTTATTATTGAAATCTTTTTCAACAATTTCTTGTACGCGTTTTTCGCCGAGTGTCATTTCCCAGTGCGCAGTCATGACGTCAACGCCCATCGCAAGGCAAGCGTCCACCATGTCTTGACCGTTGGTCCAGAGCGCAGTGCCAGAGCCCTGCCAGGTATCTCCGCCATCAAGCAGCAAAGCGCCAGGTCGCGAGGCTTTCAGGCGTTTGACCAGGGTCGCCAAGTGTGCAAAACCGCCCACTTTGCCGTAGTTCTTAGCGGCAGTTTCAAAATTGAGATAGGTAAACGCGTACGCGTCACGACTGTCTGGTGCAATGCCAAATGCTTTTAAAAAATGCTCGCCCACCAAATGCGGTGCTTTACCAAACTGAGCGCCAAAACCAAGGTTGACACTGGGCTCGCGAAAATAAATAGGCTTGAGTTGTGCGTGGCAATCGGTGAAGTGCAGTAGATGCACATTACCGAATTTAGGTAGGTCATAAAAGGCGTCGGCAGCAGCTTGCGCTGCAGCGACATTCGATTGCAGTGCGAAACCGCCGGCCGCAGCAACGGCAAGCACCTGCATAAATTCTCGACGATTCATTGCGCGGCCATCGTTTTGTCTAAAAGGAATGTCAAAACTATTTGTTCACAGGGGATTCTGGATCAAGCAACAGTGCCATCACATCCTTAATCTGCTGCTCGGTCAGTAGATTAAAGTGCGCCATGCGTGGCATATTGCTGCAAGCGTTGTACGCTTTAGAGTTGTTGATGCGATTCCATGTATACGTCAGAATTGCTTCGCTCGTACCACGCGCTTTTCCATAGCCTGTCAGTGAAGGCCCAATATTGCCATAAGAGATTTCTTGTTTACTGATTTGATGGCAGTTGTAACAGCCTCCGCCGTTTGGAGTTTTGGTGGTATCCGACCATGTGGCACCACGCCCGCTTTGTGCGATGGCTTCGCCGGCTTTCCAGCTCCCCAGATATTTTCCGTCAGAGGGTGGTTTGATCTCAGCCATAGCCTTTGTTTGTTGCTCGATCAATATTTTTTGAGCGGCTGGCGTTTGACGCAATTCAGTGTCTGAGCAAATTGCCTGGATTTGATCTTGCTTCAGTCGATCAAGCCCGGCAATGCCTTCAGCCCGAAAGCCGTCTTTAAGCATGGCATCAAACTTCGCATCAACGGTTTGAGCCTGAGCACTGAGCGCAAGGCTAGCGAGCAACATGGCGCTTGTGCAGTAACGGAGGTATGTAGTGTTCATAATAGTTTCCTGAGTTGGCTTAGCGCTTGAGGCCGGGTGTTTGAACCGTGCCGCCATCACCTTTATTTGCCATGAAGATCGACAGGGCAATCGTGACGTCAGAACCATAAATCGGGAAAGGCATTCGTTGTTGTCTAAAGCAATCGTTCAGACGACGTTGCATCGTCCAGAATTCGCCACTCGAGACGCGATAGGCGGGCCAGGCACCCCAGCCTAAGGCTGCACCTGCTTGCGTAGTCAGGTCAGGCAGATCTTGCAGACGGATGCGCTGGTTGCTTGCTGAATGACACGAGGCACATGAGAAATCCATCGGCCCGCCCTGAAAGGAAAACATCTTTTTACCCAAGGCCACCATCTCTTGTTCTTTTGGATGCGTAGCAGGTACATTGATCTTCATGCCTTTCGAGTGCGTGACGACATACGCCACAATCGCTTCGACATTTTTTCGCGCGCCTTTGCCAAACGCGCCGTTAATGATCTCAGTTTGCTCGATCCCTTGCAGTGTTTGCATGCAGGTCATTAAACGCGATTCAAGATCTTGCACGCGATCGGTATCTTTGAAGTAACGGGGTAATTGCGCTGCTGCACCATCGACCACGCCTGGTCCTAACCCCAGATCGCATTTTTCTAACGTCGCTTTTTTAGGACCCGCCTGTTGTTTCCAGAGCTCTTCGCCGGCCATTTCGTAAAGTTCTGAAGGATTGCCGTCGGCAATCATTTCGCGATACTTGGCGATTTCGTCCGTTGCACTTTGCGAAAATACAGAGGCTGAACCAAAGCTTAGTAAGCTGGCCAAGATGAATGGCGCATATTTTTTTTGCATGAGCAGATCCTGAAGCGAGACAAGGTAAAAATCAAACGGACGTGCGTGGCGACGCCGAACGGGTCTTAGGTAATTTTGGCCTTATCGCTACGTTTGTCGCCTTTGTTATCTACCCAATCGACGACGATTTCGTCGCCCTTCGCAGCGCCTTTGATTTTAAAATTCAAGAAAGGGTCTTTTGAAACTGCAGGGCCAAACTCGGCAGAAAAAACGGTTTTGCCGTTGACTTGTGCATTAACGGTTTGAATAAACCAGGCGGGGATGACGGCGCCGGCCGCATCTTTGCGCTGCCCGGATTCCATGTCGTGTTTCATTAACACTTTGACATCAACGATGCCGTCTTTTTCAGCAGCGCGAATGCGCATTGGATCTGCCATGATGATTCCTTTTAAAATGTCTTAAATTCGAGTGTGAAGCGTGTTACGTGCGTGAGGCCGCGTGAAATCCAGTAAGGCCTTAGCCGCCACAACCGCCAAGCGTGACTTTGATTTCTTTAGTGGCGACGTACCACTTGCCATCTGCCTTGACTAGAGCGTGTACGTTTGAGCTTTGGCCCATTTTGACGCGCGTAGTGACAAAGGCTTCGGCGCCCTCAGGCAACATAAACTGAGCGGCAAGACTGCTAGGATTTTTTTCAACCAAAATTGCGATTTGGCTAGCTTTTAGTTTTGTTTCAACACCAACGGGTACGACGGCGCCGTTTTCGGCGATATCGGGTGCACGCATGATGATGTCAGCGGATGCTTCAGCTTTTGTGCCACCGATCGCTTTGAGGACGTCGTCGAGGTTCTTGCCTTCAAAGGCAGCTTTGTTCCATTCAGCGGCTTGTGCGCTGCTGATTAGTCCCGTGCTTGCCATCAGGGCAATGACCGAAGTCAGGCGTAGGACGTTTCTGCGTTGGTTATTCATTGTTGCTCCTGTCAATTTCAAAAAATAGTGTGTGCTGGTGTTGAAGGTTAAGCGCGTGCCCGATATTGATTCGTAGCCGTGCATATTACCGAATAGTTAAATGTTACGCCGGTTCTACGATCGGGGCGTTAGCAGGCCTTTAATGCGTTGTCAGTATCCACTTCACTAGCGCTTGCGCATCGGCCACCGATAACTGGTTCTGCGCCGGCATGGGGATCGCTCCCCAAACGCCTGCTCCGCCTTTTAAGACCTTTTCAGTGAGTTTTGCTTCGCTATCGGTCTGACTCTTGTACTTTGCGGCGATCTCAACGAGCGAGGGCCCCACGAGCTTGCTGCTCGCGGCATGGCAGGCAAAGCAGTTTTGCTTCTTAAATAAATCGGCTGGTGGCATCATTGTGGCCGAGACCTTTGAGGTCGTCGCAACTGCGGCCGAGTCGGCTTGGGCGGCCCGACCTAGATCCGAACCTGGCAGTTGGGCGACCGGTGGCCGAGTGGTGTCCACCCCGCGAAACGGCCCATAAGCCCGGTTTTGTTCAGCCAGATTCTCGTGCGCATTGCGCGCGTAATCCGGCAGACTTGAGGTGATTTTGACCACCTCAACGCAATTGCTCATACAGGCAACCGCCTTAACGTCAGGCGCATCGCCAATCTGCCACATACCGTGTTCGCGCGTCATGCCATTGCGGTTTGGCATCAACTGTTGCACCTCGGCCATGTTCTTGTTACTGAGCTCAAAGTCGTCAGGCAAAATTTCTGCCAGATTGAGCATATAAGCTAAGACGGCATAGGTGTCGTCGGCTGTCAGTGAACGAGGCGCATTCCAGGGCATCGCCCGATAAATATAGTCATACAAGCTCGAAATCGTGGCAACTTTCATCAAGGTGCTGCGCTGAGGTTGCTTGGGGTCAGTCAGTGAAGCAACTCGCCCGCGCTTGACGTCTTGCGCAGTGGTGCCGCCGACCAAAGGCGTAAAGACCTCGTTTGATTCACCAAACGTGCCATGACAACTGGCACACTTGTTTTCCCAGATTGGTTGGCCGTCTTGCACTTTTCCCGAGCCGACGGGCAGGCCTTTAAGGTCAGGGCGCACATCGATATCCCAGGCCTTGACTTCTGCCGGGGTGGCTGTGCGGCCAAGGCCGTTGAACTGGTTTGTCGTTGTGTTTTGCGCAGTGCCTTCTTTAACCATAAAAAGGATCGCAGCCGTACTGAACAACACGAGTGCAACCAACTTCACGGGTTTGAGATAAGCCCTCGTGCCGGTTGCAGCAAACGTTTTAGCCAACTTGAACATTGCTGACCTCACCGTTTGCGTCGAGTTTCCAGGATTGAATCGCGTTGTTGTGATAGATCGACCGCGTACCACGCACCTCGCGCAACATATTGATCGGCGGCTGCACGTAGCCCGTCGAATCGATGGCGCGTGATTGCAAAATTGCGGGTGAGCCGTCCCAGTCCCAGTTGATATTGAAGCGTGCGATGGCTTTGGTCAGGATTGGGCCCTCAAGGCGCGCTTCTCGCCAGTTCTTGCCGCCATCCATCGAAACATCTACGCGTTTAATCGTGCCTCGTCCAGACCAGGCGATACCACTGACGCTGTAAAAACCTTTGGTTAAGAGCTGTTGCCCGCCCGAGGGGGTCGTGATCACAGATTTACACTCTTGGATCGAGGTGTATTGGCGATGCAGGCCGTTCGGCATCAGGTCAATGTAGTGCACGGCCTCATCTTTGCTGGCATAGGGTTGATCGCCCACTTCAATACGACGTAGCCATTTGACTGAACTCACGCCTTGCGCGCCCGGTACGAGTAGCCTGAGAGGGTAGCCATTTTCAGGTCGCAACATTTCGCCGTTCATCCCCCACACCACTAGCACGTCGTCCATGGCTGCTTCGATCGGGATGGTGCGCGTCATGCCCGAGCCGTCTGCGCCTTCAGCGAGAATATATTTACCCTTCTTAAGATCGACACCACAGAGATCGAGCAGTGTTGAAAGCGGTACGCCGGTAAACTCGCTGCACGAAATCATGCCGTGGGTATATTGCACGGTCGGCACCGCAACGTTGCCCCATTCAAGCCCTGTGTTCGCGCCGCACTCAATAAAGTGAATGCGAGAAACACTTGGTAAGCGCATGAGATCTTCCATGGTGAAGATCATTTCGCGTTTGACTAAGCCATTGATCATCAGTCTGTGCAGCGCCGGATCAATTTCGTACCATCCCTGGTGATGGCGCTCGAAGTGCAAGCCGCTTGGCGTGATCATCCCAAACAAACCCTGCAGCGGGGTAAACGATACCGACGCTGCCGACACCCGTGTCAGGCCCGGTGATTCTCGTCTCACTAAACCTGCCTCGTACTTTGACGGAATGCCGTAAGGATTTGCTGCAACGGGCTTGCCCAGCGTGGTGGCCCAAATTTGTTTGTTAAGAATGGCGGGGTCGCCGATTGTTACGGTGCTTTGCGCCAAGGCACTCGCGCCCGTGGCTGTGGCAAGCGCCCCCAAGAAGCTTTTGCGGATGAAATTGCGACGCTGTGCATCGAGTCCGTTCTGGCTGACTTGGGCCAACAGATCGCCATCCAAAAAATGCTCTGGCGCTTTGCGCAGACGACCAAAGGTCAAGCTTGAAAATTTCTTGCTCACAGTCTGGTTTCCTGGCGCATGGACTTGAGGTAAAAAGAGGTGTGCGTAAAAAATATCATCTTTTGGTTATAAGCTAATATCTAAAAGTAATTTAAAACGATCGCATAACGCTATTGGTAAAAACCCTTGTTATGGTGATGTGCTAGATAATCTTCTTAACGTGTCAGTCAGGAGCCCCGCATGAACTCAGATCTCGCCAAGGACGCAGTCGCATTGCTTGCATCGCGCTCAACTTCGCGCCGCCGCTTTATGAAAGCGGCCACACTCGGTAGTTTGGGTACGGGCTTTGCGAGCGCGGCCCTGCCGGTTTTATCTCAGGCAATCAAAACGGACTTTGCTGGCATTCAAAGTGAAGAAGTGACACTTGATTCAAGCGGCACCAATATTGCGGCGTATACCTCTCGCCCTGCACAGGCACAGGCAAAGCTACCAATCGTCATTGTCGTCAGTGAGATTTTTGGTGTGCACGAGTACATCGCCGATGTGACTCGCCGCCTGGCCAAGGTAGGCTACCTGGCAATTGCTCCCGAGTTTTTTACTCGTGCGGGTGAGCCCACCGAGTTGGGAACGGTCGCTGAGATCATGTCTCAAATCGTGGCCAAGACCCCTGATCAACAGGTGTTGGGTGACATCGAAGCGGCGTTAAAGTGGGCCGGCGCCAACGATGGCGACCTGAGTCGTGTGGGCATCACTGGTTTTTGCTGGGGTGGACGGATCACCTGGTTGGCCTGTCAGAAGCTTTCCTCAGTGCGCGCCGGTGTCGCTTGGTACGGCCGCTTAGTCGGTGAAAAAAGTGATAATTTTCCAGAGCATCCGCTTGAGCTCGCGGCGCAGACCCGCGCGCCTGTCTTAGGGCTATACGGTGGGCAAGACACAGGCATCCCACTCACCGATGTCGAAAAAATGAAACTCGCCTTGACTGGCCCAAATGCCAGCGCCGCGGCAAAGACGTCAACGTTTGAAATCTATCCCGAAGCGCCTCATGCGTTTCATGCTGACTATCGACAGACCTATCAAGAGGGGCCTGCAAAAGACGGTTGGCAAAAAGCGTTGGCCTGGTTTAAAAGCCAAGGTGTGTAGAAGCCACGATACGATATAGCAAATGCTTAGATGCATATAGCAAATGAGTTGATACCTGGTCGCGTCCAGAAGGGTAAACCCTCTGTAAAATAATTTCTGTTCTGCAAGGGCTGTCAGTCATAATTCAAGATCTCGTCGTCAGCTTGCTTGCTCAAGCTGTTCATTAAATATTTAAAAGAGTAAAGACAACATGAAGAACACCACCGCGTCCCAATTTTTATTGGATGGATTGCCCCGCGCAACAGCGGTACTCGCGTTAAGTTTTTTGATGACAGGTGCGGCACAAGCTCAAAATCAAGATGCTTTAAAACTGTATCAGCGGGGTTTGGCAGCGACCTGCGCCAATTGTCATGGCACGGATGGTCAAGGTGTGGTGGGGGCGGGCATGCCCTTAATCCATCATCTGAGCTCAGCCGAACTTTTGAAAAAGCTGACAGACTATAAAAGCGGTGCGGTGACCGGTACCATCATGCCTCAGTTGGCCAAGGGCTACACCGATGAACAGTTGCAGACGATTGCGTCTGTGCTTGGAAAAAAATAAAAGGGGCACAACATGAATCGTCGTTTATTTCTAGGACAAAGTTCTGCGTTGTTCGGTGCTGCGCTTGGTATGCCAGGGCTTGCACGCGCGAATCTCAACAAGGCTCAAATTATTGTGGTGGGTGGTGGCTACGGTGGTGCGACTGCAGCTAAATACTTAAGACTGCTGTCGAACAACACCGCGAACGTCACCTTGATCGAGCCCAATGCACAATTTATTTCGTGCCC
>CALQNE010000047.1 GCA_943331855.1 Bordetella parapertussis | reverse complement strand
GTAACGCTTTCAGAATGCCTGGCTCGTTTTTCGCACCGGGTAACTCAATCGCCTCGGCCTTGGCTAATGAATTTAATGAGGCTGCTGGTATGCAAAAGTCAGCCTTAATTGAATTAGGTCTGATCCTGTTCTTGATCACGACAGTTGTGCTAGCTTTGGCGAAAATGATGCTATTGCGTATGGAAAAAGCGGAAGGCACAAAAACATGAACATAAATGTGAAAGTGACGATGCAGCCGCTAGCCACTAGTATCCGGTCTGATAACTGGGTGTACAGACGGCGCAGCATCCTGAATAAAGTGATGTTGTCTTTGTCGATGGCAGCGTTGGTCTTTGGTCTTTTTTGGTTGGTTTGGATTTTGGCGGTACTGGTGTTAAAGGGCGGTAGCGCTTTATCACTGACGCTATTTACCGAAAGCACACCACCTCCTGGGCAGGCAGGTGGTTTGCTCAATGCGATCATGGGTAGTTTCGTGATGGTGGGCATTGGCACCCTAATCGGTACCCCAGTGGGGATCTTGGCCGGTACATACTTAGCAGAATACGGGCAGCGTGGTTGGTTGGCGCCTGCCACGCGTTTCTTGAATGACGTGTTGTTATCCGCGCCCTCAATCGTGATCGGATTATTTATCTATGCTGTTTACGTGTCGCAAGTCGGACACTATTCTGGCTGGGCGGGTTCGTTTGCCTTGGCGATTTTGGTGATCCCTGTCGTTGTGCGTACCACCGACAACATGCTGCTCTTGGTGCCCAACAGCTTGCGAGAGGCTTGCTTTGCGTTAGGGTGCCCAAAGTGGCGCATGATTACGATGGTGTCTTATAAGGCCGCCAGATCCGGCATCATGACGGGCATTTTGCTGGCTGTCGCACGTGTTGCGGGCGAGACGGCCCCCTTGTTATTCACGTCGTTGAACAATCAGTTTATGTCGTTTGATATGAACAAGCCGTTGGCGAATTTGCCTGTTGTGATTTTTCAGTTTGCGGCCAGCCCGTTTTCTGACTGGAACACCTTGGCCTGGGCTGGCGCCACACTGATTACCTTGGCGGTGTTAGGGCTTAACATCCTTGCACGTTCAATGTTTCAGCAAAAATGATTTTCACCGTTAGACCCGTACGACCTATTTCAGTCTGACTAAAAAGAACCCGAAGGTAAACACTATGGTTTTGAACGCTGCTGCAAAACAAGACACCGCTTTAGTATCAAAAATTGAAATTAATAAGCTCAATTTTTATTACGGTAAGTTTCATGCTTTGCGCGATGTCAATATGTCCATCGCCAAAAACAAGGTCACCGCGTTTATTGGCCCATCGGGCTGCGGTAAATCGACCTTATTACGCACCTTGAATCGCATGTTTGAGTTGTACCCTGGCCAACGTGCCGATGGCGAAATCTTGTTTGACGGCGAAAATTTGTTGACGTCGAAAACTGATATTTCATTGATACGCGCAAAGATCGGCATGGTGTTTCAAAAGCCAACGCCTTTCCCGATGAGCATCTACGACAACGTCGCTTTTGGTGTCCGACTATTTGAAAACTTAAGCAAAGGGCAAATGGATGAGCGCGTTGAGTGGGCGCTTAGTAAGGCCGCGCTATGGGGCGAGGTGAAAGATAAGCTGGGCCAAAACGGCAGCAGTTTGTCAGGCGGACAGCAGCAACGCCTGTGTATTGCCCGGGGCGTGGCAATTAAGCCTGAGGTTTTGTTGCTCGATGAGCCCTGTTCAGCCCTGGATCCAATCTCAACGGCCAAGATCGAAGAATTGATTGCAGAGCTAAAAAACGATTACACCGTGGTGATCGTGACCCATAACATGCAACAAGCGGCCAGATGCTCTGATTTCACGGCCTATATGTACCTTGGCGAGTTGATGGAATTCGGCAAAACAGAACAGATTTTTGTTAAACCCACTCGTAAAGAGACAGAAGACTATATTACGGGCCGTTTTGGCTAATTTGGACCACTGAATTCTGTTACACTGCTCATCTTTCGGGGCGTAGCGCAGCCTGGTAGCGCATCTGCTTTGGGAGCAGAGGGTCGTGAGTTCGAATCCCACCGCCCCGACCAGTATTTCAGAAGGCTAATTTCTTAATTGAAATTAGCCTTTTGTTTTTTGTGGCCGTTGAGGTTCGGTGTGATAATCGAGCATATGCATTTGTTTGCGTCCTTCCTGTCTCTCAAAACCTTATTTCGGAGAATTTCATGGCACCAGAAGTCGTCTTTATCGGTTTAGGCAATATGGGCATGCCGATGGCGCTTAACCTTTTGCGCGGAGGTTTTTCGGTTATTGGTTTTGACTTGGCTGCGGCCAACGTTGACGCTCTGGTCGCTGCGGGTGGCGCAAAAGGGATCGACTTTGCGCAGGCAGTAAAAGGGGCCAAAGCGGTGGTGAGTATGTTGCCCGCCAGTCAGCATGTGCAGAGTGTGTATTTGGGTGAGCAAGGCGTACTGGCGCTTGCACAAAAGGGCACGTTGCTGATCGACTCTTCAACGATTGCACCACAGGTTGCGAAAGAGCTCGGTGCGGCTGCTGCTGCCAAGGGCTTAGAGATGATTGATGCACCGGTCTCAGGCGGCCCGTTTGGCGCTAAAGCTGGTACGTTGACCTTTATGGTGGGTGGCACTGAACAAGGTTTTGCAGCCGCACAGCCCTATCTGCAAAAGATGGGTAAGGCGCTGTATCACGCCGGTGCGCATGGTAGCGGGCAGACCGTCAAGGTTTGTAACAACATGCTCTTGGGTATCACGATGATTGGTACGGCTGAGGCGCTGCGCTTAGGGATTGCGAATGGATTAGATCCCGCCGTTTTGTCCGAAATCATGTCAAAAAGCTCGGGCAACAACTGGGTCTTGAATTCGTGCAATCCGTGCCCGGGCGTCATGCCAGAGTCGGCCGCTTCAAATGGCTATGCAGGCGGATTCGGTGTCGATCTGATGCTCAAAGACTTAGGCTTGGCGGTTGAGAACTCTTTAGCGACCAAATGCAGTGTGCCGCTTGGTGGGTTGGCGCGAAACCTCTACGACATGCATAGCAAGCTGGGGCATGGAAAGCTTGATTACGGCAGTATTTACGAGACTTTAGGTAAGAAATAGTTAGTCCATCGGCCGAGTTCGCATTTCAGGCGCGGCCGATGTGTAAAACTTGTTTTATCTAAAACCTAGGGAAAACGATAATAACAAAACACTCGCGGCAAAATAGGCTTACAGTACTTGCATACAGATTGCGGTGTCAGTCGATTTCTCTGGCAAAAAAGACGATCTAAGGCATAAAAAATAATCACAACTCTGGGAGACAAACCATGTTGCATCAAAAGCGTTCGACCTTGCACTTTGTTAAAGCGGCACTCGCCGCCGCACTCGTGTCTGTAGGCTTTGCGGGTCAAGCAGAAGTCGGCATCACCGACACAGAAATTATCTGGGGAAACTCGACACCTTTATCAGGTCCAAATGCCGGATATGGTGCGATTGGCCGAGCTCAAAAGGCGTGTTTTGAATACGTCAACAATGAGCTTGGTGGCTTCAAAATGGGCGATGGTAAAACGCGCAAACTCAAGTTGATGATGTATGACGATGCCATGGAACCTGCTCGTGCTTTGCAAAACGCGCGTCGTCTGATTACGCAAGACAAAGTGTTTGGTATTTCGGGCAACGTTGGTACCGGCGCTAACCTTGGCGCGCGTCCGTTCTACAACACAGAAAAAGTGCCACAGGTATTTTTGTATACCGGTGGGCCGATGTTTGGTTCGAAGCCAGAGGTCGAAAAATTTCCGTACACGATGTTAGCGTTGCTGGCCTATAACACCGAGGCTGCCCTGTATGCAGCGTATATCAAAGAAAATTATCCTAAGGCAAAGGTCGCCCTATTTAATGACGATAGCGGGGGTCCCTTCTTTGCAACCGGCTTTATGAAGGCTGCAAAAGAGTTGGGTTTGAATGTGGTGATTCATGAAGAGCACTCTTACAGCGAGCCCACCATCGACGCCAAGATCGATCGGATCGCCGCTTCTGGTGCTGATGTGTTTGTTGATGCGACGACGCCCAAATTTGTCGTGCAGGCGTTAAAGCGTATGCAAACGATTAACTGGAAACCCGCACATATTATTTGGGGTGTGGGCTCTAGTATCGGTGGCGCATTGCAACCTGCAGGTGCCGCGGCTTCTACCGGCGTCTTGACCGGCTTATGGCTCAAGGATCAGGCCAATCCTGCCTATGCAAATGATGCAGATATGAAGTTGTATGTCGACAAGCTCAAGAAGTATGAAAGCGGTCTGAACCCTGCGGATCAAAACGCTGCGGCAGGCTGGTTTATTTGTCATGCAGTTAAGAGCGTGCTTGAAAATACAAAAACACCGACACGCGAGGCATTTATGGATGCTGCACGTAACATGAAAGGTGTGACAGCGCCCTTGTTGCTCGAAGGGATCACGCTCAATACCAGCGGTTCAGCCGACGGTTATCCGATCGAATCTGTCCAGATGGGTAAATATGATGGCGTTAAATATGTACCGATTGGTGGCGTGATCAATTACGAAGGTAAAACACCCGCACCTTAAGGCACATGTTTGACTTGATCAGTTGATACGTACGACCTCAGGCGCCTTGTGAAGGGCGTCTGATTTTTTAAAAACATATAACGAGACAATCATGGTTCAAAACACGGCGGGTGCAGGGGTAAAGGTGGGGTTTGTTGGTTTGGGTGCAATGGGTGGTCGGATGGTCGGTCATTTAAAAGGGTTTGCCGATGTGCAAGTGTTTGATCTAGACGTTGCGCGTCGTGAGCAGGCCGCCCAGGCCGCGGGTGGAAAAGCGGTGGCGAGCATTGCCGCGATGGCTGACGTTGAAGTCGTGATTTTGATGTTGCCTGACAGCCCGATTGTTGACAAGGTGTTGCGTAATGAATTGCTCAAGACCTTAAAGCCTGGTGCGATGGTGATCGACATGAGTTCATCGACACCTGCAAATACCATTGAGAACGCCAAGATTTCTAAGCAGCATGGGATTACTTTTATTGATGCACCTGTTTCAGGTGGGATCGGGGGTGCAGAATCAGGCAAGCTCGCGATCATGGCCGGTGGTGAAGCCGCAGATTTTGCACGTGCACTACCTTTGCTGAATCGCATGGGTACAAAAGTTGTACATGTGGGCCCCGTGGGGTCGGGGCATGCTGTCAAAGCCTTGAATAACCTGCTGGGCGCGACGATTTTGGTAGCGACCTCCGAGATTTTCGCAGCAGGCGAAAAGTTCGGTCTCGATCCTGAGGTCATGCATCAAGTGATCGATGCCTCAAGTGGTGGCAGTTTCATGACTGCCCACGCGTGGCCGCGTGCCGTGTTGCCCAAGTCCTGGAACTTTGGCTTCGCCATGCAGCTGATGAATAAAGACGTAGGCATCGCGATGTCGCTCATTGAGTCAACGGGTGTGCAAACGGTGCTGTGCCAGGCCAATGCCGCGTTGTGGGCCGCAGCTGTGAAAGCCAATCCAGGTGCAGATATGACGATTATCACCAAGGGGATTCGTGAAGCGGCTGGACTGAAATAAGCCTTGTCCGATTTATCCGCTCTCGTTAGAGAGCGGACTTTCTTGGGAACCTAGATGAGTTCAGTTCATAAACTATCCGTATCAGAGTTGTCATTGCGGTTTGGTGGAATCGTCGCGCTGAATGGCTTATCGTTTACTGTCGATGAGGGGTCGATCTGTGGTTTGATCGGGCCCAATGGTGCAGGTAAGACGAGTTTGTTTAATTGCATTAGCAGGCTGTATAGCCCCTCTGCAGGCCGTGTGATGTTCGATGGGCGTGATATCACAAACGTCAAGGCCAAAGACGTTGCGAATCTGGGCATCGCTCGAACTTTTCAAAATCTAGCGTTGTTGCCCTCGTTGACCGTGCACGAAAACGTCATGCTTGGCGGTCATCATTATGGCCGCAGCCGTTTGCTGACCGCACCGTTCTCACCGATTTCGCGCCGACCCGAAGAAGCTTCGCTCAGTCGTTTTGCACACGAGTTGCTCGAGCGTTTAAACATGGCAGATTTACATGATCAGCGTATCGATGACTTGCCCTATCCGACGCTAAAAAAAGTAGAGTTGGCGCGTGCGCTTGCGATGCGCCCGACATTTTTGATGTTAGATGAGCCTGCTGGCGGCCTTTCTCATTCAGAAGTGGGTGAACTGTCTGACACGTTAGTGCGTATTCGCAACGAATTTAATTTGACGTTGCTGTTGGTGGAACATCATATGGGCATGGTGATGAAGATTTCAGACAATATTGTTGTGCTCGATTTTGGACACAAAATTGCAGATGGCAAGCCAGCCGAGATTAAAGTCAATCCGCGGGTGGTTGAAGCCTATTTAGGTAAACCGCGATGAAAGTACTCGACATCAAGGATTTTTCGGCAGGCTATGGTCGTTTGCGCGTATTGCATGGTATTTCAATCTCGGTTGATGAGGGCAGCGTTGCAGTGTTGTTGGGCGCGAACGGTGCAGGCAAAACAACCACCTTGCGTGCGATCAGCGGCTTGATCAAAAGCGAAGGCAGTGTCTTGCTTGATGGTCAAGAGACGCGTGGACTGAGTCCTGACCGCATCGCTCGCCTAGGGGTGGCACATGCTGCCGAAGGGCGTGGTACCTTCACCGATCTGACCGTCGAAGAAAACTTACGTGTGGGTGCCTTCAGACGCACGGATAAAAACGAGATCGCCTCTGATATTGAACAAATGTACGGTTTGTTTCCGCGCTTGCGTGAGCGTTATCAGCAGAAGGCCGGTAGCCTCAGTGGTGGCGAGCAGCAAATGCTTGCGGTCGGTCGTGCACTGATGTTGCGTCCGCGTGTGCTGTTGCTTGACGAACCCTCGCTTGGCCTGGCACCGGTCATTATTAATGATTTGTATGACACCTTAACGCGCGTGAATCAAGAGCTACGCACGACCATGTTGATTGTTGAGCAAAACGCGAATCTTGCGTTGCAGATTGCTGACTATGCCTACGTGCTTGAGTCGGGTGTCATCTCATTGCAAGGGCCGGCACAAGAGATCGCCTCTCATGACGGCGTGCGCGCGGCCTATCTCGGAGAAGCCTGATGATTTATTTTTTACAGCAGCTACTCAATGGCTTTGCAACGGGGGCGATCTATGCCTCCTTAGGTCTGGCCCTCGTGTTGATTTATCGCACCACGAATATTGCGAATTTCGCTCAAGGCGAGATGGCAACTTTTTCGGCGTTCTTAACTTGGCAATTGACCGAGTTTGGTCTGCCGATTGGTTGGGCAATTTTAATTTCGCTAGGTTTGTCTCTGGTGATGGGCGCGGTGACCTATGTGCTAATCGTGCGTCCGGTCCAATATAAAGACGAGATGACCATCATCATCGTCACCCTTGGATTATTTCTTGCATATAACAGCGCCACGGGTGCAATCTGGGGCTTTATGCAAAAAGCTTCGCCGAGCCCGCTGCCCGACCATACTTGGACGCTGGGTACCTTGCGCATCGGGGCTGAGTTAATTGCGTTCGTGGTGGTCCTTGTGGGGATCTCTGCTGGGTTATATCTGTTGTTCCAGCGAACGCGCCTGGGGATGGCGTTGCGTGCAGCGGCTTCAAATGCCCAGTCTGCGCAATTGGTGGGGATCCCCTATACCGCCATGATGACGCTCGGCTGGGGTATGGCCGCGGCGTTGGGTTCGGTCTCGGGGGCTCTGGTGGCCTCTCGTTTGACGCTTGATCCCAATATGATGGGCGATGTCATTATCTATGCCTTTGCGGCGGCGGTCGTTGGCGGGCTGAGCAGTTATCTGGGAGCAGTCGTCGGGGGCGTTGTCGTTGGTGTGTCGCAATCGTTCTCGACCGCATATTTGCCTGCCTTGGGTGCCGACTTACAGATCATTGTGCCCTTGCTCTTGATTGTTGCTGTACTCATCGTGAAGCCTGAAGGCTTGTTTGGTAAAGCTGTGCAGGTGAGGGTATGAAGATGACAACAAAACATTGGTTACTAGGATTGTTCTTAACGGCTTTACTGCTTGTGACACCCATTGTTGCGCCAAGTTATCTGACGTTTCAATTGACAGGTGTGATGGCCTATGCGGTCGCCGCGATCGGGTTGAATTTGATTATTGGCTATGCCGGTCAGATTTCGTTAGGGCATAACGCTTTCTTTGCGTTGGGTGCATACACCGCGGCCCTGAGCGTGGCACATCTACAGGTGCACTACGTGGTGTCCGTGCTAATTGCGGCAGTGGTGACGTTCGTCGTGGGGTTCTTGGCGGGTTTCCCAGCACAACGTTTGAAGGGACTCTATCTGGCGCTGATTACATTGGTGCTTGCCGTATCGGTATCACCCGTGATCAAACACTTTAAGGCCTATACCAATGGCATGTCAGGTTTGTCAGTTGATCGGCCGACTCCTCCAGTTTGGTCGGGGCTGACGCAAGACGCGTGGGTGTATTACGTGGTCTTGATGTTTACGGCGGTCTGTTTCTTTTTAGCGCGTAATTTTGTTGCTGGCAGTACTGGGCGGGCCCTGACAGCAGTGCGTCAGGCGCCACTGGCCGCCTCGTCGATGGGTGTCGACGTCAATGGCTATAAGGTGCTGATCTTTGGTCTTGGCTCGATGTTCGCAGGCATTGGTGGTGCGATCTTTAATTTTTCGATCGGGTTTATTGCGCCAGACTCGTTTAATTTATTACTATCGGTCAGTTTTCTGGCGGCCATCGTGGTGGGCGGCTTGGGCACGGTTTGGGGGGCGTTGGTGGCGGGGTTGTTTCTGCAGTTTGTACCCTCGTATGCCTCAGATATCAGCAACGCTCTAGCGGGTGCGGTCTATGGCGGGATCTTGATTGTGTGCATGTTCTTTATGCCGCAGGGTATTGTTGGCTCGGCAATGATTTGGTTGCGAGAGCGTCGAAATTTAAAAACTTAAAAGGGTAGTGATGCGTTTAGCGATTTTGGATGACTACCTGGGTCTTGCGCAGACGATAGTTAATTGGGGTGTGGTGCCTGGGCTGGCAGTCGTCGGATTTCGAGATCATGTGCATGATCAGAATGAATTAATCGAGCGCCTGAGCGAGTTCGATGTTGTGATGCGAATCCGTGAGCGCACTGAGTTTCCGCGCAGCGTGCTGTCGCGTTTACCAAAATTAAAATTAATTCTCGCCACGGGTATGCGTAACGCGCGGTCGATTGATTTGCCTGCAGCAGATGAACTTGGCATCGTTGTATGTACCACTGAAGCACAACACCAGACGACTGTTGAGGTGACCTGGGCCTTAATTCTTGGACTGTTTCGATCGATTCCACAAGAGACGGCCTCGCTGCGCGCAGGTGGCTGGCAAGTGAGCTTAGGACGTGGTCTGGCAGGTAAGACCCTAGGGGTCTTGGGTTTGGGGAACATGGGAATCCCTGTGGCCCAGATTGCTCAACTGTTTGGTATGAACGTGATCGCCTGGAGTCGTAATATGACGCCAGAACGCGCAGGTATTCATCAGGTTCAAAGTGTGAGCAAAGAGGCGTTGTTTAGCCAGTCAGATGTCATCACGATTCATATGCCGCTAAGTGATGCGACGCTTGGTTTGGTGTCGGCGACTGACCTTGCGCGCATGAAAAAAGATGCGTTTTTGGTGAACACTTCGCGCCCGCAAATCGTCGACGAGCACGCCTTGTTCGAAGTGCTTGAAAAGCGCTTAATTGGTGGGGCTGGGCTTGATGTGTTTGAGACTGAACCGTTACCGCTGCAGCATCCGTATCGTTCAATGCCCAACGTCTTGGCCACGCCGCATATCGGGTTTGTGACCAAAGAGAATATGGAAGAATTCTTCCATACTTCCCTTAAAAATCTATTAGCCTTTTTGGCCGGTACGCCCATCAACGTGATCAATGGAGCGCGTCCATTTTTGCCAGACTCGCAAGTTTCAAAACAAATGCATGCGCAAAATACTTAGCCGCTAATCTTTAAAATCTTGTAATTGATGTACTACAAATATAATAAAAATCGTACTAGATTCAGACGAACTTAAATAGTATTAAACGTTTGATATTTAATACTATTTTTTAATTTTAAATGATTCAACGCCGACGGCTGCGCAATCAGGATAGACGTCTGGTTTTGCGGTGGAGACGCGCGCTGCACGCACCAGCGGGTGTGCCAACATCCGTTTCATAATCTCGTCGCAGAGTGTTTCTTGTAATTGAATGTGGCCAGGGGCGATGATGTCCGCGATGGTCTGTCGCATAAAGTCGTAATCCACGACTTCACTTAACTCATCTTGGCTGGGCGTATTGTCCGTGAGTGGCACATAGAGATCAACATTCACGATGACGCGTTGTTCTCCTTTTTTTTCGAATTCATGCACACCTATATTCATGTTGATCTCAAAATCCTTGAGAAACAGACGTCGGCAATCTGCGAGGTCGGCGTGCTGAATGAGGGCAAGAGTCATAGGGGGTGTGTTGAAGGATAAAAAATTAAGAAGTCAGAAACATCACATCTCGTTGCGAGGGGTTCAGATGTTGTCCCCCATCGACGAAGAGCGTTGTGCCAGTTATTGCGTGGGCACTGGTTAAGTAAACCACTGCGTTGGCGATATCTTCAGGCGTTGAGGATTTTTGTAAGGGCGTTTGTTTGTGCGCCCGTTCAAAACCTTCTTGGGTTTGATCGCCCGAAACCAGTGTGAGCCCGGGTGCGACGCCTACCACTCTGAGTTCGGGTGCGTAGGCCTGTGCCAGCAGCGTGGTCGCTTGATAGAGCGCCGATTTTGACAGCGTGTATGACAGAAAATCTGGATTAGGATTCGCCAGTTTCTGATCCAGTAAATTAATGATCACGCCCGGCGTGTCGAAGGTGCGACCCGATGTTTGCTGTAACTGTTGTCGCGCGTTGTAAAGGTCACGGCTCAGCGCAATGGGCGCGACGGCATTGATCTGCATGTGCTTTTCAAATTGCGCCGGACTAAAGTGGGCTGCATCATCGTAAGCAAAGAGCGAGGCGCTGTTGACCAGACAGTCGGGCAAGCCTAGTGTGGCAACACACCGCGCTATAAGGGAATCAACCTCAGCTTGTTTTTCAAAATCAGCCTGAAGTGCGACCGCACGTCGACCGAGGCCTTGAATGCTTGATACGGTTTCTTGAGCCTCAGCGACAGACTGACCGTAGTGCACAACGATATCCCAACCTTCCTGGGCCAGACGCAAGGCGATGGTTTGCCCTAATCTTTTGGCAGCGCCAGTAACGAGAGCGATTTTTGTGTGAGCGTTCATCATTGCAGTTTAACGTGTCAAGGCATCGCAACCTTGATAACCCTTTGCAATGCATTGCTTGGCAAGGTCTTGGCCTCGAATAACGGCTTCAGACGACATTGTTTCGGTGAGTTCATTGATTGCCCTGATCGCAGATTGATCGCCCAATCCGCGCGCAATATCGATCCACATATAAGCAAGGATCTTGTTTTGAACCACCCCCAGTCCTTTTGCATAAAACGACCCGAGTTGTCTTTGCGATTTGGGGTCGCCTTGGGCGGCAGCCAGTGCGAACCATTTTCGTGCTTCAGCGGGATTTGGTTTGATCCCAAAACCATTGAGATTCATTAAAGCGAGGCGGTATTGCGCGTTTGGATCGGCGTTCGCTGCGGCTAAACCGTACCAGTGCAGCGCTTGTTTGTCGCTGTGGGGGACGCCCCGGCCTGCTTCGAACATGAAGCCCAGATGGTACTGAGCACTGGCATGACCGCGCGCGGCTGCTTTTTCAAACCAGGCTCGCGCTGATTGATAGTCTTGCGCGACACCTTGCCCATTGTCATACAAGACACCGAGCAGGTTTTGAGCCTCTGGGTCTCCTTGTTGAGCGAGCTTCGTCAGCTGAGCAACAGCCTCTTTGGTTTTTCCATCGTCAAAGAGTGCCATGCTTTCGGTGACGGTTTGCGCATGGCTGTTCAGGCTAAGCAGTATCAGAAGAGACAGCAGGAACGCGCGCGTTGACGATGCTAAACGAAAGCCTTGAAGCGTCATGTGATCTTGATTGATAAATCTGGTAGGCGATCAAGCTTACAAAGGATGACATCGCCTTTTACGACGGGACCGACGTTTTCTGGTGTGCCAGAATAAATAATGTCGCCTGCAAAAAGCTCGTTGGCTTCAGAGAGTTTTGAAATTTGCTCTGCGACCGACCAAATCATTTGGTCGAGCGTGGCGCGTTGTTTAATGACGCCGTTGACCGCGAGCGAAATAGTTTCTTTGGTAAAACCGCTAACTGCACTTACTGGATAGAGTGGGCCGATTGGCGCTGAGCGATCAAACGATTTGCCGATCTCCCAAGGTTTTTTCTGATCACCAAGCATGCGCTGCAAATCGCGCCTGGTCATATCCAGCCCGAGGGCATAGCCAAAGACATGATCCAGTGCGCGTTCGATCGAAATATCCTTGCCACCTGATTTAAGCGCGGCAACAAGTTCGACCTCGTAGTGGTAGTTCTTGGTAAGGCTTGGGTAAGGATGATCTTCGATTTTTCCGGGCGCCACGTATTGAATCGCATCGGTGGGCTTCTGAAAAAAGAAGGGTGGCTCGCGTGTGGGGTCTGAGCCCATTTCGCGCGCATGCGCGGCGTAGTTACGGCCAATGCAATAGATCCGACGCACCGGAAATTGCTGCGTGCTATTGGCAATTGGGATGAAAGTCTGTTGAACGTTGAAAGGTGTTTTAGGGGCTTCGTGCGCGAGGGTGTCCCGACTGGCCGCGGTGACGGCGATGGCGGCTAAACCTGCTTTGAGGCTGCTGCGTCTAGAAAGATTGGTCATGAGTGAGGGCTCTCTTGTTATTGCAGCAACGCGCTGCGAATTTTTGAATAACCGCTTGCCAAGTCGTAGGCGTGTCCAAGTTGTAGCACGCTCATGTCGCTTTGCGTGGGCCCGATGATTTGAAGACCGACGGGTAGCCCATTTGCGCCAAAGCCCGCCGGTGCCGCCAGCGTGGGTAGGCCAGCCATCGTGGCGGGGATCACAGATTGCATCCAGCGATGGTAGGTATCCATCGGCTGCCCAGAAATTTGTGTCGGCCAGTGTTGCTCTGCTTCAAACGGAAACACCTGAGTCGCCGGCATCACCAGAAAATCGAAGGATTCAAACAGGCGTTGCATTTCTTGATACCAGGCCGAACGGACTTTTGCTGCGGCAAAAACTTCAGGACCCGTTAGGGCAAGGCCACGTTCGATTTCCCAAACGGCCTCGGGCTTGAGCAGGGCCCGTGAACTGGCTAAATGATAGTGCTGCGCATTGCCACCTGAAAATGTAAAGCTGCGCAGTGTGAGCCAAGCGTTCCAAAGCTGCTCAAGGTCAAATTTTGGTTGGGTTGACTCAACGCGACAGCCAACTGTTTTGAAGTGTTCAAGCGCCCGTTCAGTGACGCCTAGCAGCTCGGGCTCCATGGGCAGATGACCCCCAAGACTGCCTAGCCAGCCAATGCGCGTACCGCGCAATTCGCGCTCAAGCGGTTGTTCAAACAGCTTGGCATGATCTTGCCTGCGCGAAAGCGGCAGACGCGCATCAAAGCCGGCCTGTACAGAAAGTAACAAAGCCAGGTCGGGGATATTGCGTGCCATGGGACCTGTGACGCTAAATTGCTGAAAGAATACTTCTTCGCCCGGGCCGTGTGGCACACAGCCCGGCGAGGTACGAAAACCGAACACATTATTAAAGGCTGCAGGGGTGCGCAACGAGCCCATCATGTCAGAGCCATCGGCAACAGGAAGCATGTTTAGCGCCAGCGCAACCCCCGCACCACCACTACTGCCCCCTGCACAGCGCGATGGGTCAAAGGCGTTTCGTGTGATGCCATAGACGGGGTTATAGGTGTGCGCGCCCAGGCCAAACTCAGGTGAGTTTGTTCGGCCAATAAAAATGGCTCCGGCGGCACGAACCCGTGCATTGGCCACAGAGTCTGTCTGGGTGATTTGACCTTTGAAAATCGGCGAACCGTTTGTGGTGACCATGCCGGCTACAGGTGCGATGTCTTTTGGAGCCTGCGGGAACCCGTGCAAGGGGCCCATGCTTTGCTTGCGCGCTAGCTGAGCATCGCGTTCTTGAGCAA
The DNA here is from genome assembly GCA_943331855.1 of Bordetella parapertussis. Classification (GTDB taxonomy): domain Bacteria; phylum Pseudomonadota; class Gammaproteobacteria; order Burkholderiales; family Burkholderiaceae_B; genus Zwartia; species Zwartia parapertussis_H. Next base: position 1,869 of record CALQNE010000047.1, on the reverse strand, counting down.
GCGCCAAGATTGATTCGCGTTCAGGCATCGCAACAATCGCGTTCACGGTTGGATTTTGCTGGTCGATTTGAGCGAGATAGGCTTGGAGCACTTCGACGCAAGAAACCTCGCGGCGTTGAATCGTGCGCGAAAGGCTGACGGCGTCAAGCGAAACAATAGAACGATGATTCGGATGCGGATTCGGCATGAAAGCGACTCTTGCAAAAAATAGTATTGTGCCACCGCGCAGCCAGGGACGAGTGCACAAACATGAATTTTTACCAAAACTCCCGTCTTATGGGGTATCTTGCTATCTCGAGAACAGAGTAGCCTCAGGTGGTGAAGAAGTCTGGCACCTTGGCCGATTAAGTTTTTAAAAATTAAATATCAGGATTGAGTGAAACAATGAGTTGGACCTCCGAACTAGAAGAATTGGCCCTGAGAAAGAAACTGTCACTCAACATGGGTGGTGAAGAAAAGGTCAAGCGACAGCATGACAACGGCAAGTTGACGGTGCGTGAGCGCATCGATCAACTGGTTGACTCGAATACTTTCCGCGAAGTGGGTGGGTTAGCAGGTTCGGGCACCTACGACAGTGATGGAAAATTAGTCAGCGTCATGCCTTCGAACGTGATCATTGGCCGGGCTCAAATCAATCAGAGACCGATTGTCTTGGTGGGCGATGACTTCACTGTGCGCGGCGGTGCAAATGACGGTGCTGTTGGTGACAAGATGATTTTCGCCGAACAAATGGCGTGCGATTTGCGCATTCCGTTAGTGCGTCTCGTGGATGGTACGGGCGGAGGAGGCTCGGTTAAAAATATTGAAAAAATGGGTCATGCGTTATTACCCAAAATGAAAATATGGACCTCGATCACCCGCAGCTTGTCCCAGGTGCCGGTGGTATCCCTGGCCCTGGGTTCTGTCGCAGGGCAGGGGTCAGCGCGCGTGTCGGCGAGTCACTATTCAGTCATGGTCAAAGACACTTCGCAGTTGTTTGTCGCGGGCCCGCCCGTGGTGGCGCGAATTGGACAGCATTACTCTAAAAACGAATTGGGCGGCAGTCAGATTCATGCGCGTAACGGCGTGGTAGATGATGAGGTCGCCTCTGAGGCAGATGCATTTTTAGCGGCGCGTAAATTCCTATCGTATCTGCCTGCTTCAGTGCACGAGTTAGCCGCACGTGGACCGGCGCCCACGCAAATGGGCGATCAAGACTGGTTGCGTCAAGCGATTCCGAAAGATCCTCGAAAGGTTTACAAAATCAGGCCGATTGTCGAGGCTTTGGTTGATCCTGGTTCCTTTTTAGAAATGGGTAAGCAATGGGGGCGAGCCATTGTTGGGGGGCTGGCCCGTATCGATGGTTGGCCGGTGGTGTTTGCTGCAAGCAATCCCTATCACTACGGTGGAGCTTGGGATCGGCAAACCTCGGATAAATTTGTACGCATGATTGATCTCGCTGAAACCTTTCATCTGCCCTTGGTCAATATGGTGGATGTAGCAGGGTTTCAGATTGGAATCGAAGCCGAACAAGATGGCGTGATGCGCGCGGGCGTGCGTGCGTTAACTGCGGTCTCTCAATCGACGGTGCCTTGGTGTTCGATCATTATGCGTCGGGCCTTTGGTGTGGCGGCTGCCGGCCATCAAAGCCCGGGGCGGTTCAACTTTCGCTACGCATGGCCTTCTGCGCAGTGGGGTTCCTTGCCGATCGAAGGTGGTCTCGAAGTCGCGTATCGTGCTGAAATCGAAGCAGCTCAAGATCCAGTAGCTAAGCATGCTGAAATTGAGGCGCGCGTACGCGCGTTGACGTCGCCCATGCGCAGTGCCGAAGCGTTTGTGATTGAAGATATTATTGATCCTGCGCAAACGCGCGAGGCCTTGGTTGAGTTT
>CALQNE010000046.1 GCA_943331855.1 Bordetella parapertussis | reverse complement strand
GCTGCTGCTTTGTCCGCGTTGGCAATGGGTGCCTCAGTCTTAAGTCCGGCCCAGGCGCAAACTGAAATCCAGTGGTGGCATGCCATGAGTGGCGCACTGGGCGAATGGGTCAATGATTTGGCCAAAGACTTCAACGACAGCCAAAAAAATTACAAAGTGGTGCCGGTTTTTAAAGGCACCTATGACGAAGCGATGACTGCAGCCGTGGCTGCCTTTCGTGCCGGCAACGCGCCTCACATACTGCAAGTGTTTGAGGTTGGGACTGCCACGATGATGGCCAGCAAGGGTGCGATCGTGCCGGTTGGTGAAGTGATGAGTAAGGCCGGTGTGAAATTTGACCCTGCGGCGTATGTGCCCGCGGTAGCCGGTTATTACACAGCGCCTAATGGCCAGATGCTGAGTTTTCCATTCAATAGTTCAACAACTGTTTTTTGGTACAACAAAGACGCCTTCAAAGCGGCGGGTCTTGATCCAGAAAAGCCACCCGTGACTTGGCCCGAAGTCATCGCTGCAGCCAAAAAGCTCAAAGAGTCTGGTCACAAGTGTCCCTACACAACCAGTTGGATCAGCTGGACTCAGCTCGAAAGTTTCAGCGCCTGGCACAACACAGAATTTGCGACGCAAGGCAATGGCATGAAGGGTAACGACGCACGCCTGATGGTCAATGGCCCGCTGCAGACACGTCATATCCAGAACTTGGCCGACATGGCAAAAGAGGGCTTGTTTGTATACAAAGGTCGTGCTAACGCGGCTGACCCAGTGTTTGTTGCCGGTGAGTGTGCGATGACAACCGGATCTTCCGCGTTATATGGCAACGTCAAGCGTAACGCCAAATTTGCCTTTGGAACCTCAACCTTGCCGTACTACTCTGACGTCAGCGGCGCCCCTCAAAATACTGTCATCGGTGGCGCGAGCTTGTGGGTCATGGCGGGACGTAAAGCCGACGAGTACAAAGGGGTTGCGCAGTTTTTTGAGTTTTTGTCGCGTCCAGAAGAAGCTGCCAAAAGTCATCAGCGTACAGGCTATTTGCCGCTGACCATTGCCTCATTTGAACTCACTGAAAAATCTGGTTTCTATAAAGCGAACCCAGGTACCGATATTTCGGTTACGCAAATGATTCGTAAGACCACAGATAATTCACGTGGAATCCGTTTAGGTAATTTCGTGCAGATTAGAACTGTGATTGATGAAGAGCTCGAACAAGTGTGGGCGGGTAAAAAAACCACCAAAGACGCGCTCGATACGATCGTCAAGCGTGGCAACGAGTTGCTTGAGCGTTTTGAAAAAGCCAACCGTTAAGCGTTAACAAAGTGAGTGCGATGAGGTCCTAGGTGGCCTCGTCGCTTTTTACTGCGCTCGGTCTTGCGATTCTTTAGGGTATGGAAAAAAAAGTTCGCTTTAAATCGCAGTGGTTGCCTTGGGTGCTGATTGCACCTCAGTTGGTGATCGTACTGGTTTTTTTCTTTTGGCCTGCAGGCCAGGCGCTCTATCAAAGTGTGCTCGAAGAAGATGCCTTTGGTATGTCGCGCGAATTCGTGGGTATGCAGAACTTTTCGCGTTTATTTAACGACCCGCTCTACCTTGAATCATTTCAAACTACTGCATTGTTTTCGGTATTGGTCGCTGTTTGTGGCTTGACCGTGGCGCTGCTGCTCGCGGTCATGGCTGATCGCGTTTGGCGCGCCGCGAATATCTACAAAACGCTACTGATTTGGCCCTATGCGGTTGCGCCTGCTGTGGCGGGGGTCTTGTGGGTATTTATGTTTGCCTCACCCATGGGGGTGATCGCCTTTGCGTTGCGTTGGTTAGGTTTGAACTGGAATCATCTGCTTGATAGTCGGGATGCAATGACCCTGATTGTGGTGGCTGCAGTCTGGAAGCAAATTTCATACAACTTTTTATTTTTCTTGGCAGGGTTGCAGTCGATTCCTAAATCGTTGCTTGAAGCGGCAGCCATTGATGGGGCGACACCCTGGCACCGCTTTCGCACGATTGTGTTCCCGCTGTTGTCACCCACGACGTTTTTTTTGCTGGTGATTAACGTGGTGTACGCCTTCTTTGATACGTTTGCCATTATTGATGCCACAACACATGGTGGTCCGGGTAAAGCCACCTCAATCTTGGTCTACAAGGTGTATTACGACGGCTTTAAAGCAATGGACATGGGCAGCTCGGCCGCACAGTCTGTGATTTTGATGGTGATTGTGGTGTGTCTGACCGTAGTGCAGTTTCGCTTGATAGAGCGCAAGGTGCAATATGCCTGATCAGGTCGCCCCGTCGTGATTGAAAGACGCCCCGTACTGACGATACTGTCACATCTTGTGTTGCTACTCGGTGTGTTGATTGTGGCGTTTCCGGTTTATGTGACTATTGTGGCGTCAACCCAGACGACGGCACAAATTACCCAAGCAATCCCAATGTCTTTGGTGCCCGGCGACAATATGCTTCAAACGTATCGCCTTGCCCTGTTTGGTGGCGAAACTGAGTCGGGTGGACGCATCGCGCCGGCGTGGCCAATGATGTGGGTGAGTCTGGTGACAGCTCTGCTGATTAGCGTTGGCAAAATCGTAATTTCAATGCTCTCGGCCTTTGCCATTGTCTATTTCAGATTTCCATTTCGGGGCCTAGTGTTTTGGATGATCTTTATCACCCTGATGCTGCCGGTTGAAGTGCGGATCGGACCGACGTACGAAGTTGTATCTAATCTTGGGATGTTGAACTCGTATGCGGGGTTGACCATCCCCTTGATTGCTTCGGCCACAGCCACATTTTTATTCAGACAGTTCTTTTTAACTGTGCCCGATGAACTCGTTGAGGCTGCGCGAATGGATGGCGCTAGTCCTATGCGTTTTTTTTGGGACGTCTTGCTGCCTCTGTCTCGGACCAGTATTGCCGCGCTGTTTGTCATCCAATTTATTTATGGCTGGAATCAATATCTGTGGCCATTATTGGTAACGACCAACGAGAGTATGTATCCAGTGGTGATGGGGATCAGGCGGTTGATTTCGGGTGATGCCTACACTGAGTGGAACGTCGTGATGGCTACAGCCATGTTGGCGATGTTGCCACCGGCCCTGGTGGTCGTGTTGATGCAAAAGTGGTTTGTGAAAGGTTTGGTAGATTCCGAAAAATGAGCATGACCTCGAGCGGATACTGAAATGGCTGCAATTTCGTTAAAACATATTGTGAAACGCTACGGCGCCGGCAAGGCTGCGGTACAGGTAATTCATGACGTTTCGGCTGAGATCGCAGACGGCGAGTTTGTCGTGATCGTTGGCCCTTCGGGCTGTGGCAAGTCAACGCTGCTGCGCATGGTGGCAGGGCTTGAAGAGATTACGTCCGGCACAATCTCAATCGGTACGCGTGTGGTCAATGATCTTGAGCCCGCTGAGCGCGACATCGCGATGGTGTTTCAAAACTATGCGCTCTATCCGCACATGACGGTCTTTGACAATATGGCGTATGGCCTCAAAATCGCGCGCGTGCCAAAGGATGAGATCAGAGCGCGTGTAGAAAAGGCGGCAGATATTCTTGAGCTTAGACCGTACCTAGAGCGTAAGCCTCGTGCACTGTCGGGCGGGCAACGTCAACGTGTCGCGATGGGTCGGGCAATCGTGCGCCAGCCCCAAGTTTTTTTGTTTGACGAACCCCTCTCTAACCTTGATGCAAAGTTGCGAGCACAGACGCGACTTGAAATTCAAAAGTTGCACCGAGAATTGGGCATCACATCCTTGTTTGTCACGCACGATCAAGTCGAGGCGATGACCTTGGCGCAGCGCATGCTGGTCATGAACGGTGGCGTGATGGAACAGTTCGGTACGCCAGCAGAGGTTTACAACACGCCCGCAAGTACGTTTGTTGCCAGCTTTATCGGCTCGCCGCCAATGAACTTGCTTAAGCACGCACCTGGGGCGGGTCTTGATACGATCCTGGGGATCAGGCCCGAACACCTTGAGGTGGGCAATGAAGGCTGGCCGTTAATAGTAGAAGGCATTGAACTCTTGGGTGCCGAGCGGTTGTTGTATTGCCGCTTGCAAGACGAAGCGCTGATCGTGCGTATTCAAGAAGAGCAACAAGCACCCAAAGTAGGAGAAACGATCTATGCCAAACCGCGCGCAGATCGTATCCATCTGTTCGATGCCCTTACAGGCCTGCGCATCTAAGGGTTTTCTCTAGTGTGTTGGGTGCATGCAAGGGGTTCAAGTGTGCCTAGGCTGAGCCTACCTGACGAATACCTAGCAACACACGGTACCACTGTGATATCGTCCCGAATCAAGAGATGGGGCTCGGCGCATCGATAGCCCTGCTCGCACCCAGACAAAACAAGCGTTATGCAGACTGATACCTACTTACCCTTTGATCCTAGGGTTGCACCTAAACAAAAGTTGCCTGCGGGGACCGTGGATTGCCATTTTCATGTTTTTGAAGATGCTGCCCAATATCCCTACACGGCAAATCGCTCGTATACGCCAAGCTTGGCTCCCTGGGCTGCGTTTGAAGCGATGAATAATGCCATTGGCGCAGACCGTGCGGTGCTCGTTCACCCTTCGGTCTATGGTCACGATCATGCCACGCTTTATGACACGCTGCGTGCGCATCCTGATCGCTTGCGTGCGGTTGGTGTCTTGCCGCTGGATGTCTCTGACAAAGAAATTGAAAAACTGCACCAGGCGGGTACCCGCGGGACGCGTCTGAATATTTTGTTTGCTGGCGGTGGTCAATTAAGTGACGCTGAAAGTCTTGCGAAACGCTTGAAACCCTTTGGCTGGCATATTCAGTTTTTAGTCGATGTCGCGGCGCAGCCAGAGATCCCGGCCTGGGCCGCTAAATTGGGTGTGCCTGTTGTCTTTGATCATTTCGGCCATCCATCAAAGCCCGATGTGGACGATGCGGGATTTAAGAATATGTGTGCGCTCGTCAAAGAAGGCGTGGCGTGGGTGAAGTTATCGGGTGCGTATCGCGTGGTTGACCCTGCGGTTAAGTGGGCAGCGATTCAGCCGTTTGTAGATGCCTTGCTCGCCACACGAACCGATCGCCTGGTGTGGGGAACAGACTGGCCTCATCCGAATATCCCGGCGCCAATGCCCAATGATGGTGACATCGCTGATGCGGTATTTAAGTGGTTGCCTGACGCTAGCTTGCGCCAACAAATTCTCGTCAAAAACCCCGAAGTCTTGTATGACTTTGCCCCCTTTGTTCAAAAAGCCTAATCCTTTCATCCTGGAGACCTTATGAAACGTCGTCACTTATTCGCACTTTCGGCCCTGGTTGCCGCCACTTTTGCGTTGGGAACTCCCACGCAAGCGTTCGCTCAGAAAACTATTTTGAAATTTGGCTGGACCACGGCTGATAGTCCAACCGATCCCTATACCGTAGGCGCTAAAGCGTTCAAAAAAGCGGTTGAGGCTAATTCAAAAGGTTCGATCGAAGTGCAGTTGTATCCAAATCGGCAACTCGGCGAAGAGAAGCAAGTGATGGAGGCGGTGCGGTTTGGTACGGTCGACATGACGATCATGACCAATGCTGTCATTGCTCAAATTGAGCCCGCTTTTCAAGTGAATGATTTACCTTTCTTGTACTCCAGTGAAGATCAAGCTCGCAAGGCACTAGACGGCAAACTTGGTAACGAGTTATCTGGATTGTTGGCCAAGAAAAATATGCTGGTGCTTGGTTACATGGAAGGTGGCTTTCGCCAGATGATTAACAACAAGAAGCCAGTTGGTATCCCCGCAGACGTGACTGGAGTTAAATATCGCGTCATGCAAAACCCGATGTACATTGATATGTTCACCTCGTTAGGTGGTGCTGCGGTGCCGATGGCTTGGGGCGAAGTGTTTACCGCCGTTCAGCAAGGCACGATTGATGGTCTTGAAATCCCGGTGGCCGTGATTGATAGTTCAAAAATGTACGAAGTCACCAAGTTTTTGTCGATGACCAATCACACCTACTCAATGATCGCGCTCTTAATTTCAAAGCGCACGATGGATAAGTTGACGCCTGAACAAAAGACTGCAGTGATCGACGCGGGTAAAACTGCAACAGCAGAGCAACGTGCTGCGGCTTTAGTCAATGAGAAGGCTTTGTTAGATGGTTTGGCGCAAAAAGGAATGATCATTAACAAAGTCGCGGATGTCGCACCTTTCCGGAAGTCTGTTCAGTCGATCTACGACAAGTCGCGCGCAGCTGTGGGCGATGCGATGATCAATCAGGCACTCGATGCAGTGAAGTAAAACCGTCAAAAAAGGCGCTCCTTCGAGCGCCTTTTTTTATAGCCGTATTAAATTGGAAAATGAGTATGCGTCATTGGTTTGACAAACTTGAAAGTGTTTTGAAGATGCTGGCAGTTGCGATTGTGCTGCTGATGCTGTTAACACTCAGCGCACAAGTCTTCTTGCGTTACGTGTTTGGTAAGGCCTTGTCCTGGAGCGAAGAGCTTTCTTTGCTTGGTTTTGCCTGGGTGGTAGTCATTTCTACCGTCAGCGGTATCCGGCGTCTGACGCACGCGCGCATGGATTTGCTGGTTGGCTTACTGCCTAAGTCGCTGCACGGCATGGTCGATGCTTTGGTGTCATTGATGATGTGTGCCTTAGGCCTCTTCATCGCGTACGCCGGCTGGAATTACGTGATTGAGACGCGCGGCGCAACGTCGGCGGCAATTGGTTTTCCGATTGAGTTGTTGTATGCCGCAGCACCCGCCTTTGGGGTGTTGATCGCATTGTTTTCTTTTGAACGTTTACTGCCTTGGGCGGAGTCTTTAAATGAGTAGCACCGCTTGGTTGTTGTCGGCAGGATTTGGCGTTTTGATGTTGTTGGGCGTGCCTTTTGCCTTCGCGATTGGTATTGTCGTCGCGCTTTCGTTAGTGGTGTCTGGCATCGAGCCGATGCTGTTGCCGCAAACCGTTGTGGCTGGCACGCAGTCTTTTTCTCTGCTGGCCATCCCATTCTTTATGTTGGCGGGCGAGCTGATGTCGGCCGGCGGGTTATCGCAACGTTTGATTAAAGTCGCCGATGTCTTTGTGCGACATCTGACGGGTGGCTTAGGGTTAGTCACAGTGTTAGCCGCAGCGATTTTCGCAGCAATTTCTGGCTCGGCTCCGGCGACTACCGCGGCGATTGGTGCCATCATGATCCCGGCCATGGCCGAGCGCGGTTATAGCAAACCTTTTGCGACCGCTGTGGCTGTCAGTGCGGGTATTTTGGCGCCCCTGATACCGCCCTCAATTGCGTTCGTGATCTGGGGCGTGATTGCAGAACAGTCAATTTCGCGGTTGTTTAGTGCCGGTATTTTGCCTGGCTTGTTGATGGCCGCGGGGTTGATGGTAGTTTGCTGGTGGCATGCCAAAAAACACAAGATCCCCACACAGCCACGCGCGTCGATGGCAGAAATACGCGCGGCTCTGCGCGATGGCATTTGGGCTCTGCTTGCACCCGCCATTGTTTTAGGTGGCATTTACGGCGGCGTTTTTACACCGACTGAAGCGGCGGTCGTGAGCTGTGTGTATGCCCTGTTCATCGGGACGGTTGTTGAAAAGCGTTTGAAATGGCGCGAACTGCCTGACATTGTCTGGCGTTCCACTAAAGTGACGGCCATTGTCATGTCGATTATTGTGTTCTCGGCCGGCTTCGGTATTTTGGTTGCCCAAGAACAACTTGCGCCCAAGGCCGCAACTTGGCTCGCCGCAAACATCCAAGAAAAATGGATCATGCTGTTGGTATTGAATTTGGTGTTTTTTCTGGTGGCCGCGGTGATGGATGAAATCGCGATCATGGTTGTGTTTGGGCCGCTACTCATTGCGATTGCAAACAGTTTTGCGATCAGCCCCATTCACTTCGGTGCGATTATTGTGACCAATGTTGCGATCGGTATGGCGGCCCCGCCGATCGGCTATTGTCTTTTTGTGGGGATGGCGATTAGCGGTTTGAAGCTCACCGACGTATCACGCGTGATGCTGCCGTTTGTGGGTGTCATGCTAATTGTGTTGATGCTAGTGACCTACGTGCCAGGCTTCGCGCTAGCGCTTCAATAGTGACGCGCTTTTTGGGGCCCGCGACTACGCGAATTTAGCGTCTAGCGGGTCACTGAGCCCGACCTCAGCAAACCCTTTGGCACGTAATAAGCACGAGTCACAATGCTTGCAGGGCGCTCCGTTGGGGGCCGGGTCATAACAGCTGGTTGTTTCTGAAAAATCGACGCCAAGTTCTAAACCTTTTCGAATAATGTCGGCTTTGGTCATGTTGATGAGTGGCGCACGAATGTTGAGTCGTTGCTGGCCTTCAACGCCGGCTTTAGTGGCCAGATTGCCCAAGTGCTCAAACGCGGCAATGAATTCAGGGCGGCAATCGGGGTAGCCGCTGTAATCCATTGCATTGACACCGACAAAAATATCTTGGGCACCCAAGACCTCAGCCCAACCGAGCGCAAAACTTAAAAATATCGTGTTGCGTGCCGGAACATACGTGATTGGGATCCCGGCGCTGATATCTTCAACCGAATGACCTTTCGGCACCGCGATATCGGCCGTCAATGCCGAGCCACCAAAGCTGCGCAGATCAATATCCAAAATAGCGTGGCTGGCAACACCACGCTGCTTGGCAAAGGCACTTGCCCGCTCAAGCTCAATTGAATGTCGCTGGCCATAGCGAAAACTCAGTGCGTAGACTTCAAAGCCTTCGTTCTGAGCCATCGCTACGACCGTGGTTGAATCTAAACCACCACTTAACAAGCACACTGCTTTTTTAGACATTGGTGCATTACTTCGCTGTGGGCATCACGAACTCAGCGCCTTTACCGATGGTCTCGGGCCAGCGCTGCATGATTGATTTTTGTTTGGTGTAAAAGCGCACACCTTCTTCTCCGTAGGCATGCATGTCACCAAACAGACTTTTCTTCCAGCCACCAAAGCCATGCCAAGCCATTGGCACAGGAATTGGTACATTGATTCCGACCATGCCGACCTGGATGCGACGGCTAAATTCGCGTGCCACGTTACCGTCGCGTGTGTAACAAGAAACGCCGTTGCCAAATTCGTGAGCATTAATGAGATCAACCGCTTGACCAAAGTCTTTGACGCGCACGCAAGACAAGACGGGTCCGAAGATTTCTTCTTTATAGATACGCATTTCAGGCGTCACGTGATCGAACAAGCTACCGCCCGTAAAGAAGCCTTGCTCGTGACCGGGTACTTTTAGTCCGCGACCATCCACGACCAGTTTGGCACCTTCTTTGACGCCCACTTCGATGTAGCCTTCGATGCGCTCAAGTGCTTGGCGGGTGACAATCGGACCCATTTCAGCATCAAGCTCAAGTCCATTTTTGATTTTGAGTGTTTTTGCACGGGCAGCCAGTAAAGGTACGACTTTGTCTGCAATATCGCCTACCAGAACAGCCACTGAAATGGCCATGCAGCGTTCTCCGGCTGAGCCGTAGGCCGCACCGATCAGGCCATCAACAGCTTGGTCGATATCTGCATCGGGCATCACGACCATATGATTTTTAGCACCGCCTAAGGCTTGCACGCGCTTGCCTAAATCGGCACCGCGTTGATAGATATATTGTGCGATAGGGGTTGAGCCGACAAAGCTGATCGCTTTGACGTCGGGGTGTTCGAGTAGCCCATCGACAGCGACTTTATCGCCTTGCACAACGTTAAAGACGCCCTCAGGTAAACCGGCTTCTTTAAAGAGTTGAGCCATGTAAATGGACGCAGAGGGATCGCGTTCGCTGGGTTTTAAAATAAAACAGTTGCCCGCGGCAATCGCAACGGGAAACATCCAGCACGGGACCATGCACGGGAAATTAAAGGGTGTGATTCCGGCCACAACACCTAACGGTTGGCGCAGCGTCCAGTTGTCGATACCGGTTGAGACTTGGTCGGTAAAGTCGCCTTTCAACAATTGCGGCATTCCGCAGGCGAATTCAACGATGTCGATGCCGCGCATGACCTCACCTTGGGCATCTGTAAATACTTTGCCGTGTTCTTGCGTGATGATTGAAGCGAGTTCATCTTTGCGTTCATTGAGTAACGCTAAAAAATTATTCATGATGCGGGCACGACGAATCGGTGGGGTATCCGCCCAACCGGGAAACGCCTTTTTAGCGCTGTCGACAGCCGCCTGCACGGTCTCTAGGCTGGCGAGCTCGACCTTGCGCGCGACCTGACCCGTTGCGGGATTAAAGACGTCTTGCGAGCGTGCGCCTGCATTGACAATCGCTTGGTTGTGAATCCAATGCGAGACGACACTGGGGATGGCGGGCATGGGTGGCTGCGTAGACATACAAGATCCTTTTTTAAGCATCGGGGCCGCGGGGGCACGAAACAGAGGTTGAATGAGGCACAAATTGCCGATAATGCAAAAAAGACAAGCTTGGCGCCATTGTAAGATGGATGGTGGCAGGTTCGCTAATTGGTTGCCTCAGGCGATCTTGGTTAAACTTTGCACCTTTATGCTGGCTTATGTTCGAATGATCGGAGTCTTCCCAATACTATGAGTCAACCCCTGCTTGGTAAAGTTGCCCTGGTGACCGGCGCAGCGCGCGGCATCGGTCGTGCCTGTGCGTTAAAACTGGCCTCGGCCGGTTGCGACATTGTCGCCAACTACTACAACAGTTTTGATGAGGCCGAAGCGGTCTGTGCCGAAGTGCGTGGCATGGGGCGTCGGGCGATTGCGGTGCAGGCCAGTGTTGGCGTACCCGATAGCGTGCTCGAGATGTTTGAAACCATTACGAAAGAATTTGGTCAGTTGGATATTGTGATCAGCAATGCCGCCTCGGGGGTATTGAAGCCCGCGATGGAGATGAGTCTGAAGCACTTTCGCTGGTGTCTTGAAACCAACGCGTTCGCAGTCAACTTATTGGCGCAGCAGGCCTTACCCTTAATGAAGAACGGGGGTCGCATTGTTGCGATGTCAAGTTTGGGCGCCCAGCGCGCCATGCCGCATTATGGTTTTATAGGCGCCTCAAAAGCGGCGCTCGAGGCGTTGGTGCGCACCCTGGCGCAAGAGCTTGGTCCAAAAGGGATTCGTGTCAACACAGTGTCGGCTGGTGTGGTCGATACCGATGCACTGAGTCATTTCCCGAACCGTGACCAGGTGTTGTCAGAGTTCGCCGCGCGCACGCCAATTGGTCCTAGCTTGTTGCCGACGAACGTCGCTGATGCGGTTTACTTACTTTGTTTGCCTGAGGCTGCCTGGATTAATGGTCATACCTTAGTGGTCGATGGTGGTTTTTCAATTTCAGGTTGAACACAATGAGCTTTGAATCTGGTTTGACAGGCAAGGTCGCAATTGTGACCGGAGGTTCGCGCGGGATTGGGCGTGCGATTGTTGAGTTGCTTGCAGCGCAGGGGGTCGACGTCAATTTTTTCTACCGTGGCAACGCTGCTGCAGCCCAAGAGGTGGTTGCGAGTGTGACCGCGGCAGGTGGCAAGGCGACGGCTTTGCAGGTTGATGTGAGTGACTCTGCGGCTTGTATCGAGGCCGTCAATGCGGTCGCCGATCGTTGTGAGCGTATCGATATTCTTATTAACAATGCTGGCATCGTGCGCGACAACTTGATGGCGGCAATGGAGGATGACGAAATCTCGGGGGTGCTTGACACGAATGTTGGTGGCGTTTTTAACGTGACGCGCCCGGTGATTCCGTTCATGATGTCGCAGCGTGCGGGCCGAATCGTTAACCTTTCTTCTGTGGCTGGCAACAAGGCTGGTCGCGGGCAGGCCAATTACGCAGCAAGCAAAGGCGCGATCGACGCCTTGACGCGCGCGCTGGCCGTTGAGCTTGCACCCCGTAAAATTCTGGTCAATGCGGTGGCGCCAGGGGTCATCGAAACTGAGATGTCGCAACAGGTGCGTGACTTGGCCGATGACGAAGTTAAGACCAAAATCCTGCTCAAACGCTATGGTCAGGCTCAAGAAGTGGCCAATGCAGTCGCATTTTTAGTGTCAGATATGGCGACTTACGTCACGGGCCAGATTCTTTATGTGGACGGCGGGTTTAAGATGGCCTGAGTTTTTTGCTTGAAAACCGTGGTTGGTGGTGGCTGGCCTAGGCGGGATTTCCCTACACTTGGGTTAAAATGATGCGCGCTTACCTCATACTCGGAGTTAATTATGGCTGAAGCAGTCATCTCGAAAGAAGAAATTATGGTGGTGTTCCCCACCGTTCAAAAAACGATGGCCGATGCTCTCGGCTGCGATGTAGATGACATCAAACTCGACGTTTCTCTGATCGAGGGCCTTGATGCCGAATCCATCGATTTTCTCGACATGGTGTTCCGTCTTGAGCGTGCCTTCAAAATTAAAGTGCCGCGCGGCAAAATCATCGAAGATGTGCGTGGCGAGATGCCTGTGACCGAATTCGAACAAGGCGGTGTTTTGACCGATAAAGGCGTGGCTCGGTTACGCGAATACTTGTCTGAAATTGACGAGTCGCGCTTTAAGTTACCGATGCGTGTAGATCACATCGCGCGGTTGTACACGCCCGAAACCTTCTGCAAGCTCGTGATTCGTGCTCAGCGCGCTTCACAAGCCGCTGGCTGATGGTCGTGAGTATGGCGCGGGCCACTGCGGCCGCGCCAACTGGTCGCTTTGCTGCTTTTTCCTTTGTCGACCGAATTACCCAAATTGAAGGTGTGACGCGGGTATGCGGCGTCTACACGATCCCGGCAAGTATTGACCACTTTCCGACCAGTTTGGTAGCCGAGGCCTTAGGCCAACTGGCAGCTTGGGTCGCCATGTCAACCGTGGGATTTAGCCATCGCCCGGTCGCGGCACTGGCGGGCGATACCAAGATTTTTTCAATGCCTCGACCAGGCGACATGCTCGAATTGATTGTGGACATTGAGTCGTGTGACGCCGAGTCAATTGTGTATCGCGGTCATGCTCTTGTAAGGGGGCAATTGGTGCTTGAGTTGGCTGATACAGTCGGTTCAATGCTCGACATTCACGATTTTGATGATCCGGCTGCATTGGCTGCTGATTTCGCTCAACTTAGCACTTCCGGACGTGTCCCTGGGGCCTTTGCCGGTGTGCCACGGCCCGCCCTGACTGACTTACCTGAGTCGACGGTCGAGCATTTTCAAGCGCAATTGGCGGTGCCGGCCCAGGCCGCTTTCTTTGAAGATCATTTTCCGCGGCGTCCCGTTTTTCCGGCAACCTTGATGCTAGATGCTCAGTTACAGTTAGCGATGCGTGCAGTCGCCCTAGCCGCTGGCAACGTGACGCAGCGGTTGACGCGTATTACTAATGTCAAAGTGCGTGCATTTACGGCGCCTGGCGCAACGGTGGTGCTATCGGCTCAGCTGGTTGCACCGAGTTCTGAAGATCTCGAGCCCTACCTGGTCAAGGTGACTGCGCAGGCTGAGGGTAAAACCATCGCTGGTGCGAAGATGTTTTTTGCACCCGGAGAAATTGCATGACCACACGACGTCGCGTTGCGATCACAGGAATCGGACTGGTAACCCCGGCCGGTCTTGACACAGCTTCAACCTGGGCCCGAATTAAATCGGCGCGCAGTTGTGCGGGTCCGATTACGATTTTTGATGCCTCAGGCTTCTCAACGCGCATCGCAGCTGAGGTAAAGGGCTTTGATGACTTGCCGCCCATTGATGATCGTAAGTTGCTGAAGTACGCCAGTCGTGCGCATCGGTTTGCCATAGGCGCAGCTGATCAGGCAATCGCTGACGCGGGTGTGCGCCCTACCGCACAAGATGCAGCCCGCTGGGGTTGTGTCGTGGGTGCTGGCATGATGACTGTGGCACATCAAGAGATCGCGGCCGTGCAAAGCTCTGCAGCGCCCGACGGTGAATTTGTTGCCAGTGCCTTGCTCAATGAGCCGATCGCCAATGATGTGATGGCGTTTAGCCGTAGCTTGTCTACTGCGGGCATTTCTTTGTTGTTGCGCCGTTTTGGTATCCGCGGTTATGCGTCGACGGTACATACCGCGTGCGCCTCAGGGGGGCAGGCCATCGGCACCGCCATGCGCTTGATTCGTCGCGGCTTAGCCGACCGCGTACTGACAGGTGGCTTTGACTCCATGATCTCGCCGGTTGGGCTGTCGGGCTTTTGTTTGCTGTCGGCGGTCTCGCCTGATAACGATCAACCTGAACGTGCCAGTCGACCGTTTGATCTAACTCGCAACGGGTTTTTGTTGGGCGAAGGCGCTGGATTTTTAGTGCTCGAAGAATGGAACTCTGCCGTACAGCGTGGCGCTACGATTTACGCTGAGTTGGCAGGTGATGGCAATTCACTCTCGTCCTATCGCATCACAGATTCTCATCCCTCGGGCGATGGCCCGATTCAGTCAATGCGTCGGGCCATTGCTGATGCAGGTGCTGACATTGCCGATATTGACTATTTGAATGCTCACGGCACCTCGACGCCGATGAATGATCGCAGTGAATGTGCCGCAGTCAACGCTGTCTTTGCAGGGCGTGTCCAAAGTGTTGGCGTCAGTTCAACGAAGAGTGTGACGGGCCATCTCATCGCAGCGGCGGGCGCGGTCGAAGCGGGGCTGTGCGCGTTGGCCATTCGCGATGGTTTGATGCCGCCCAACGCAAACTTGCAACAACTCGATCCCGATTGCGACGTCAATATTGTTCGCGACGTACCGCGTGCACAACGCATTGGCATGGCAATTTCAAACTCACTCGGGTTCGGGGGTAGCAACAGTTGCCTGGCCTTTCGACATCCCGAAGAAACAGCGGCACTTGTCGCTTCAGGACGGTGATCAACATGAGTCGAATCGTCATTACAGGAAATGGTGCTATCTGCGGATCAGGGACCGATCCCGGTAGCATTGTTGACACCTTATTAGCAGGGCGCTCGAACCTGGTTCCGATCACAAGTTTTAATGCTGAGCATTATCAGGGCCACCTCGCGGCTGAAGTGCCTGATTACAACGGTGGTAAGTTACTCGGCGACCGTAAACTGCTCAAGCTTGTACGTCGTTCTGACGTCTTTGGTATTTACGCAGGTGGTCAAGCCATCGAGCAAGCGGGTCTGCCCGCTTGGCGCGAGGCCCTCGATGAAACGACTGCGGCGCAGTACGCCGATCAAACCGGTTGTTATGTGGGCTCGGGCGGGGGCGCGTTTGAAGTGAATTACGACTTTTTTCCCTTGATGGCCGAAACTAAAAACGATCTCAATGGTTTCGGTCGCGAGCTGTCGAACATGGTCAATCCGATGTGGCTGCTGAAATCGTTGCCGAATAACGTGTTGTGCCATATTAGTATTCGTCATCAGCTCAAGGGCCCAAACGGGTGCATCACCAACCATACTTCTAGCGGTATTTTGTCGGTGATTGAAAGCGCCTGGGCGCTTCGAGAGGGCGATGCCCAGCGTGTTGTAGCGGTCGGGCATGATGCGCCCATCGAGCCACAAACGTTGTTGTACCTTGAGCGCGTCGGGTTAATTAGCAAAGAGACCTTACGACCCTTTGATCGGCGACATGACGGATGTTTGCTAGGTGAGGGTGCTGCTGCGTTGGTACTTGAAACTGAGGCATCTGCGCAGGCGCGAGGCGCGACCGTGCTCGGAGAGTATCTAGGCGGCGGTGATGCTTCTGAGGGCGAGGGTTTGTTTTGTATTCGCGCTGATGGTGATGGCTTAAGGCGTGCGATTGACTTGGCCTTGGCCGATGCGCAACTCAAACCAGCCGACGTGGGCATGATTGTGGCGCACGGCAACGGGACACAAGAATCTGATGCATCAGAAACCGCAGCCTTGCTAAGCGTCTTTGGTACTGATATGCCACCGGTCACCGGGTTTAAATGGTCGTTCGGCCACTTATTTGCCGCCTCGGGGTTGGTAGACGTGGCCGTAGGTCTTGAAGCTTGTCGGCGCAAAGTGGTCCCCGGGATTGCAAATCTTGAACAGTTGGCGGATTCGTGTGCGGGTCTAAATGTCTCTCAGCAAACCCGTGCACCGCGCAGCGATGTGGTGTTGGTGTTATGTCGCGGTTTTGCGGGCACAAACGGCGCATTGTTGTTACGCGCGATTCAATAGCGTGACGGCGTCGTCTGTTCGCGAAGATACTTTGCCCGACGGCTGCGCGGTTGATACAGTTGAAATTGCGCGCATTGCCCGACTGGTTGAGGCACTGCCAGGCGATCTCGAAAAGCTTTTTTCAGTGCAAGAACTGCTTGACGCGGGTGAGGGTGCCGCTCGCCTTGCGAGTCTTGCTGCGCGCTTCGCGGCTAAAGAAGCTTGCCTAAAGCTATTTCCACGTGAGACCGCCCTCAACACGATTACTGCCATGGACTTCTCGGTGGTGCGCGATGCCTATGGGG
>CALQNE010000045.1 GCA_943331855.1 Bordetella parapertussis | reverse complement strand
TCTCGAATTAAGACCATGCCTTCTGGTCGAGGCATGCCTTGTACAACACCAATGTGAGAAGCCAGATAAACTGATTTACGCCCCGAGCCTGGGTGTTTGCGCACCAAACGTTGCGGCACTGGGGCGTAGTTGAGAGTTTCTTGTTCGTTGAATGCATCAAAGCCAAGCTGCGCGCGCGAATAAATTAAAGAATGCTCGCAAACCAAGGGCGTGATAAACGCTTTCGTTTTTTCAGGCAGTCGATCCCAGGCGGCCCGCATATCGGCAAATTCAGTATTGCCGCCTTCAGGCGGAATCACGCGCGCATGTAACATTGAATACTTAGCCGGCGTTGCCTTAAAGCTGCTATCCGAGTGCCAAAGCGCATTGCCTAAGTTAAACATGCGACGCCGATCATCTGCAGCCAGAATTGAGCCATCAACATCCAGATTTGAAATGTCATTCATCTGGTCATATGCGAGTCGTTGCTTGTGTACATCAACCACCGCACGGGTTTCTTCAAGAGGCCCTAGGCTGCGGGCAAATGCGACCTCTTGGTCGTCGTCGAGTTCTTGTTTTGGAAACACCACGACCGCGTACCGATCCATCGTACGGTCAATCGTTTGGATTTGTTCTGCGCTCAGAGGTTGACGCAGATCGATATCTGTAATTTCGGCGACAAAGTCGGCGCCAATCGGTCTAATTTGCATGATCGTTGTCTCTGTCGGCAAATTCGGGCTTTACCCGTTCTTATGCCGCAATATTAACGGTAAAAATCTTGGATTGGAACGTCAAACCCAATGGTTTTGCAACCAAAAGAGATCTAAGATAGGCCAATGTAGTGAATCTAATCCTTGAACATAGACTCTGAGGCAAAACTCGATGAACTTAAAAACCATTTCAGTGGCGATTGCCTCTGTATTTTGCGCCTTCACTGCAACGGCGCAACAAGCTCCAACGGCTGATCAAGTCTTGAGCGCGTTTGAAAAACTTGGTGGTGTGCACCCCGGTGAGCGACGTAATCACATTCTTGGTCTGTGTGTCAGTGGCACCTTTGTTGGCGCCAAAGACGTGCAAGCATATTCGCGCTCTGCCTTATTCTCGGGTGAGGCAATCCCCGTGACCGGACGCTTTTCGTTGGCGGGCGGTAATCCCAAGGCTCCTGATGCGAGCAAAAGCACCCGTGGCCTCGCGCTGCAATTCAAGTTGCCCGGCAATGGCATTCATCACTTCACCATGTTGAATGTCCCGATATTTGGGGCGGCAACCCCTGAAACGTTTTATGCAGCCCTTCTGTCAAACATGGCAGATCCAGCAACCGGGAAACCTGATCCAGAAAAGCAAAAGCAGTTTAGAGAGACCCATCCTGACGCAAAGCCGTTAGGTGAATTTATGGCTAAAAATAATCCGCCAGTCAGTTATGCCAATAGCGATTTTTTTAGTGTGCACACGTTTAAGTTTATCGATGCATCCAATAAAACGACCCTCGTGCGTTGGCAATTTGTTGCCGAAGACGGTATCAAACGCTTGACCGACGCTGAGCTAGGCACGATGCCGGCACGGTTTTTAGATGACGATTTCATCGGTAAAACTAAAAAGGGCCCTGTTCGCTGGAATATGGTGCTGACGATTGGAGAGGCGGGTGATGAGCAAAATAACCCGATGGTCTATTGGTCTGCTGAGCGTAAAAAGATACAGGCGGGCGTGTTGACGCTAACGTCGGCCACGGCGCAAAAAGGCGCTGATTGCGAAAAAATCAATTTTGATCCGCTGGTGATGGGAGATGGCGTTGCACCCACGGCTGATCCGGTTTTATTATTTCGTTCGCCAGCGTACGCTGCTTCGTTTGCTAAGCGCCTGACCGGTAATTAAGGTCATCAGTCGCTGCCTGACTCGCACACTACTTAATCGAACAGATGCCCACGAATCGTTTTTTGACCGTCGCTTTTTATAAGTTTGTTGATTTGCCTGACTTTGAGCAACGCAGGTTGCCGTTGCTTGAGTTATGTGAAAGGCTGCATGTTAAGGGTCTGATTCTGTTGGCCCGAGAGGGTATCAATAGCACCTTGGCGGGGGCTGAGGCTGGTATACGTGAGGTGTTAGAACACTTGCGTGCTGATCCTGCCTTTGCTGACTTGCAGCACAAAGAGGCCTGGGCAAATAATCCGCCGTTTCGACGCATGAAAATTCGCATTAAAAAAGAGATCGTCACGATGGGTGTGCCAGACATTAGCCCCACCAAGATGGCCGGAACCTACGTCAAGCCGAAAGATTGGAACGCTTTAATTAGCGATCCTGAGGTTGTCTTGATTGATACGCGAAACGATTATGAGGTTGAGCTCGGCACGTTCAAAGGTGCGATTGATCCAAATATCGGAACCTTTTCTGAGTTGCCATCCTGGGTAGATCGTGCGCAGGCTCTTGAAGCGCGAACGGGTAAGAAGCCTAAAGTTGCGATGTTTTGCACGGGTGGAATTCGTTGCGAAAAATCGACTGCCTTGATGCGCGCAAAAGGGTTTGACGAGGTCTATCACCTTGAGGGCGGTATTCTTAAATACCTTGAGACGATTTCTCCAGAGCAAAGTTTGTGGGAAGGCGAGTGCTTTGTATTTGATGAGCGTGTCTCGGTTGGACATGGGCTGCTCCAGACCTCGCGACCCTTGTGCCGGTGCTGTCGTCAGCCCTTGCCGGATGGTGCGACCGAATCGCCCCTCTATGAAGAAGGTGTGAGTTGCCCTCGCTGCATCAGCAAAACGACTGAATTACAAAAAAATGGGGCGCGCGAGCGGCAGCGGCAATGCGAATTGGCTAAAAAGCGTCAAACAGAGCATGTTGGCGCGAAGATGCCTGTGCAGGCCGAGTCCCTCTGACCCTGGGTAGACCCAGCCTGAGCTTACTCAGGGATAATACCCGCGTCCTTGACAATTTTTGCGTATTTGGCGACAGCTTCTTTTTGTAAGATCGCAAGCTCTTTCGGGCCCGAAGGCACCACGTCAAAACCGAATTTTTTGATTTTGCTCGCGACTTCGGGGTTTGCCAAAACCTTTAGCAATTCATTGCTCAGCTTATCAACCGCAGCAGCAGGTGCACCTGCTCTGGTAAAGAAGGCGAGCCATGACCAGTGACCATAGTCCTTCAGCCCAGGCGTTTCAGCCACCGCAGCAATGCCCGGCGCTTCGTCGATACGATGGGGGCCTGTCACCGCAATGGCGCGCAGCTTGCCCGTTGCGACTAAAGCCATTCCTGAGCCTGTGGGTTCGCACACTAGTTGTACCTGATTGCCCATCAAATCGTTGAGTGCTTGAGTTGAGGTTTTGTAAGGAACAAAGGTAATACTGGTTCCGGACATGACCTTCAACATCTCGATACAAATCCGTGAGCTTGCAGTACCAGCACCGTAATTCAGTTTATTTGGATTCGCTTTCGCATAGGCGATGAGTTCTGCAACATTTTGAACAGGTAAGTCAGCGGGAACCAAGAGAACGTTGTACGCATTGTCGAGTGCCTTAGCAACAGCTGTAAAGTCGCCAATGGGATCGAAAGGCAATTTTGCATACAGGCTTGAGATTGCAGCCATCGTTGTACTTGAACCAAAGACGATGGTATAGCCATCAGGCGCTGATTTTGCAGCGGCCTCGACGCCAATCATCCCCTGCGCCCCAGGCCGGTTTTCAACAATGACAGGTTGTTTGACTTGTTCTGAGAGTTTGTCGGCGATCAGGCGTGCAACGACATCAGTGGCGCCGCCCGCAGCAAGCGGCACAATTATACGGATCGGTCGCGAGGGAAAGTCTTGGGCGACTGCACTGAATGATGCGCCGCAGACGAGTGTCACGATGAGTAATAGTGCTTGAAAAATTTTAGGCATGTGCGTTCTCTTAAGGATGATTATTCTTTGCTGCCGATTGCCAACGATTTAATACGATATCATCCGTGGCGTCTACGTGCCGCGATAGCTCGTTTAAAAGCGGCAGAGTCAACTGTGCGCCTTGTGCGAGCTCTTGAGCGAGATGTAGGTCTTTACTGACGATATCGACTAGCGAAAAAAAAGCTTCTTTGGATCGTGCCCAGGCTTGATAGTGTTGATGCGTCATCGCTGCATCGAGTGACATAAAATTGCGTCCGCTACTCACTTCCAGAATCGGGGCGATTTGTTCTATTTTTACCCCATACTTCGCAGCGAGCTCGAAGGCTTCTGCGGCCAAATAGATGTTTGCAATCCCAAGCATATTGTTGATGACCTTGATCACTTCTGCTGCGCCAAGTGCGCCGCAGCGAAAGATTTCAGTTCCCATCGCCTTCATGAGCGGCTCTGCTCTGTCTAGATCTTGATCGTCTCCGCTCATCATAATAGTCAAGGTGCCTTGCTCGGCCTTGACCAGCCCGCCGCTGACAGGGGCATCGATTAAATGAGCACGTGTCGCTTTGATCCGTTGCGCCAGTTGTTTCAAGGTGGCGGGCAGGGTGGTACTCATCATGCAGATTAAGGGTTGACGGTGCGACGGGATCGCATCGATGAAGCCTGTTGGACCACAGCTGACCGAGAGAATTTGCTCATCATTTGCCACCAGAATGATGATGGCATCCGCCGCGGCGCAATCACGCGGGTGTCGGGTGACTGTCACGCCGTCTTGGCTGAAGCTATCGAGTACGCTTTGATTTTGATCGCAAACTGTTAAATCAAAGCCCGCACGCTTAATGCAGCGTGCCATACGCGAACCCATATTGCCGGCACCAATTAATGCAACGGTTTTGATGGTCATTCAGGGTCTCCGAAATTTCTTATCTTGGGGCGTGGCCTTTAATGCGTGGTCAGTTCCTCTAGTTCGTCGTATCTTAAGGCAAATATAAAAATAGTGGCATACTTTTCCTTGCGCCACCAAGAAGCTCGTTTTGATCTACTCTAGGCGTAACGAGTCGCTGCGCGTGTTCCACGTTCAGGGGCGTCTTCCCAGGATACTGATTGACCGTGAGCAACAAAACAAACGCAATTTCCGGTGCCGCCTTTGCAACGCTCTTGTTCATCGGACTGATCATGGGGGCCAATCATGTCGTCGCACGCATCGCGTTTGATCATGGCTTAAATGTGACGGCTGCCGTCTTGGTGCGTAGCCTGGTGACTGCGGTGGTGGTGACCTTAATCGTCTATTTTCAGCGCGTACCTATTCGTTTGACGGTACGGCATAAAAAAGTATTGCCTGCA
Source organism: Bordetella parapertussis (assembly GCA_943331855.1). Taxonomy (GTDB): domain Bacteria; phylum Pseudomonadota; class Gammaproteobacteria; order Burkholderiales; family Burkholderiaceae_B; genus Zwartia; species Zwartia parapertussis_H. The sequence continues at coordinate 11,265 of CALQNE010000045.1, read as the reverse complement.
ATTGGGTTGCTCGTCACGATTCAAAGCTTAAGTATTTATTCGTCGGTTGCGCTCTTGCCGGTTTCTCTGGCCTTGTTGGCGTTTAATACCTATCCACTCTGGACTGCGTTTTGGTGTCGCGTTATTTATGGCCAGCGCCCTGAGCCACAAGTCTTGCGCGCCATGCCGATTATGTTAGTGGGTTTGGCCCTCGCCTTGGATGTATTCGGTGCGGCGTCTGGCTTAGGTGCAAAGGCCCACTGGGGCATGATTGGGGTGGGCGTTGCTTTTGCCTTAACCGCGGCTGCGACCTTTGGCCTGACACTTGCGCTGACGCAAAACGAGGCGGCTGACCTAGATGGTCGTGTACGTACCGCCACCACGATGTGGATGGTTGGTCTGTTGACACTCATTTTTTCGCAAGTGCTGGGAGAGTTACATTGGCCGACCGCTGTGGCTGGCTGGTGGGGTTTGGCCTTATTGACGATTTTTTACGGTACAGGGTTTACGGTGATGTTCATCGTTTTGCCGCGACTCGGCGTCGTGGGTAACTCTTCGATTATGAGTATCGAACCAATCTTTGCGCTGATTTTGGGTTGGTTTATTCTGGATCAAAAAATCGCACTGATACAGATTGTCGGTGCCTGCTTAGTGGTCGGGCTTGTGATTAAGCTGGGGCTCAGAAAGCAGGGTAAATGATAGTGACGCTGACCGGCGCTCGTTTATTGCACCTTGTAATGAGTCTCTTTGACTAAGCGCGCCCAGCGAGCCATGTCAGCTTGAATATATTGGGCAAGCGCCTCTGGCGAGCCACCATTTGCCTCAACACCTGCAGAGGCCAGCTTTTCTTTCACCTCTTTCGTATTCAGGGCGGTCACAATCTCTCGATTGAGTTTGGCCACAACCGGGGCAGGCGTACCAGCTGGCGCCAAAATGAAGAAATCAATACTGATATCGAGTTCGGGATAGCCTGATTCAATCATTGTAGGAATTGTGGGCACGACCGTCGAGCGCTTAGGACCCGTCACGCCCAACAGTTTGACTTTACCGGTATCGACCAAAGACAAAGCTGAGGCGGTTGTGGTCCAGAGTAGTTCGACACGCCCACTCGCCACGTCGGTCATTCCGGTAGTGGTCAGTTTGTAGTCGACAATCGTAAAATCGATCTTGGCGACAAACTTTAAAATCATTCCAACAAAATGCGTCGCGGTGCTGCCTGAAGCAAAATTCAATTGGCCTGGTTTTTCTTTGGCGAGCGCAATAAGCTCTTTCATTGAGTTTGCGGGCAGTGCTTGGTGCGCCATTAATACGTTGCGTAAAGAACCAACTAAGCCTACAGGCGCGAAGTCTTTAGCAATATCAAGACGAGTGTCTTTGGTCACAAACTGATTGACGATACTGCTAGTGCTGGCGATCAAGACTGTATGGCCATCTGGGAGAGCACGTGCGACGTAGTCGGCGCCGATACCACCGTTAGCGCCTGCCCGATTATCGATCACCATCGGTTGACCAGAGGTTTCACTGACCTTCTGGGCAATGATGCGCGCGATGATGTCATTACCGGTGCCGGGACCATAAGGCACGACGACGGTAATGGGTTTCGTTGGATAAGTTTGAGCCGTCGCAACAATGCTTGTTGTTGAAAATAGAAGCGTAGCCAATACGCTGCTCAGGCGAGGTAAGTATTTTTTGAAGATCATAAGAGGTGAAGTCCCGTTTAAATTTTTAGTGTTCTTATATTTTTCTGGCTGAATCGCTTCGGCTTATTTCTCAGTCAAGCTGACACCTTGAGCGCCCGCTCTTTGCACAACTTCTTTTAACAACCCATTTTCTTGTATTTCTGTTGAAAAGCGTTGCAACAGGGGCAAGCCATCTGAACGGCCTTTTGGAATGCCTAAGGCGATCCGTTCAAAGCCCCAGGCGCCGTCTAAAACGATTGAACCGGGAACCTGCTTTGCAAGCTCAAACAAAATCCCTTTGTTGGTGCCGAAGGCATCGATCTTTGCTTGGTTGAGTTGTTGTGTGACCTCAGCAAGACTATTGATTGCAACGATCTTTGCCAGTTTCAAAATTGTGGGCAAGACGGTTTCGGAGGTGCTGCCACTTGAGACGCCGATCACAACGCCAACCCGGTCAAGATCTGCAATTTTTTGCGCTGCGCAGTGCGTGCCGATCAAGTAGCTTTGCGCAGAAAACAGAACGGCTTGAGCAAAATCCAGATATTGAGCACGCGCTGGAGTGGCGTTGACCAAAGCTAGATCGATTTCACCGAGCTTTGCTGCCGCTAACACGTCGCCATTTTTTTCAAAGATCACCGGTTCAAACGGTCGCTCGATATAGTGCGCGAACGCGCGCCCAAGCTCAAAGCCTACGCCGTAATGATTGTGCGCGGTCGCACCGAGCATCAGAGATTGCGGACTCCCCGTGTAGACGCCGACGCGAAGTTTGCCCGAGGGTGCAAGAATGTGATGCATAAATTGTTTGCCAGGCGAGTATATAAGGATGCTTAGTTAAGCCCTAGGCTTTGTATTGAACGAGTGTACGGCACAAACGATTGCCTTTTAGTCGGTCGCTTGCGCTCAGGCCGTGGTTTAATTAATTCAGAAACCAAAAATATGAGGCTTGTTATGTTGATTCAATCACTTTTTCGTTCAGTCGCGACCTGTCTGCTGGTGGGTTGTGTGTTCAGCCTCGAGGCCTATGCACAAGTTTCTGCATCCGAGGCCGCCATTTTAGCGAGCCCCTTGCGTACCGACCGTGATCGACAGGCCGATGCGCGGCGTCAGCCCCTCGAGCTACTCAAGCTGGCAAAGGTGGCACCCGGGATGAGCATCTTGGATATCTCATCAGGCGGTGGCTATACCGCGCAGGTTTTGGCCGTTGCGGTGGGATCTACAGGCAAAGTTTGGGCTCAGATTGCCAAGCCTGCACCCGCGCTTGACGCTCGATTGGCCGCTACGCCACAGCCAAATTTTCAAATTCTGGCGCGTCCGTTTGATGATTTGTTTCCGTCAGAATTGCCTCGGGTGGATGGTGCAACCCTGATCTTGTCGTACCACGATATCGTGAATACGTCGACTGACCGTGCAAAGATGAATCAAGCCATTTTTAATGCGCTCAAGCCCGGTGGGTTTTTGGTTGTGATGGATCATGCGGCCAAGGCCGGCACCGGCTTGAATGATACGTCGACGCTGCATCGCATTGATGAGCAGGCGGTAGTCGCTGAGCTTGTGGCGGTAGGGTTCAAGGCCGATACAAAATCTGATGCCTGGAGAAACGCGGCTGACACTCATGAGCTTCACTCAAATAAAATGGAAACGACAAGCGATCGCTTTGCGCTGCGCTTTGTTCGACCAAATTAACAGAGGTGACACGCGTATGTTTGGTAAAAAACCATCGTCGAAAATTGTTCGTTCAAATGATGAATCATTTGAAACTATTATTGCAAAATCCACCGAAATCCACGGTCAGATCGTGGCGACTCAAAGCCTGAGAATTGATGGCAGCGTGAAAGGCGATATTCGCGGATCACAAGGCGATGGGGTTAGCGTGGCGATCGGGTTAACAGGCTCGGTTCAGGGCAACATTTACGCCCAGCGCTTGATCGTCGGCGGTCGAATTATTGGCAATGTGTTTGTGACCGAAACTGTTGAATTGCACGATAGTGCTGACGTGCAGGGCGACATTACGTACAGTCAAATCAGTATTGAACCCGGTGCAAAAATTACCGGCCGTATGGTGAGCCAGGCCAATGCTCAACAAGGCGAGCTGACGACCGAGGGTCAGCCTACTCTTGTGAACGCTGGCGCGAACCAGGCACTACCAGCACCTGCAGCGGATTAATAAACTGCCCGTTGCGTAAGATTTCAAAATGAAGATGTGCGCCCGTCGTGCGACCAGTCATGCCGACTTCGGCGATTTTTTGACCGCGCGTCACCATTTGTCCGGCGGCAACGTGGATCTTGCTTGCATGGGCATACTTCGAAACATATCCTTCCGCGTGTTTGATCTCAACCGTGAGCCCATAAGCACCGTCCCAACCTGCCCGCAGTACGGTGCCGCTCCCAGCCGCCAAAATGGACGTGCCCACCTTGGCAACAAAGTCAATGCCCGAGTGATGTGCGACGGTCTGGCTGATCGGATCGACCCTGGGGCCAAAGTTACTGTTCAAACCGAGCGCTAAGGGCAGTGGTGTTCCTAGCGGTAGTTGAGTGAGTAATTGATAGCGGGTAGACCAGGTTTGCTGTAGGTCAATTACGGTTGAATTGAGCGCCGATACTTTGGCAATGGTTTGATCGAGCTCGTCGTCAAGATAGGCGTTGGGTGTCGATTGAAACTTTAAAGGGATCAATGGGCCACCACGGCTCGACGGATCGGACATTTTGTTTTTGATTGGAGCGGGTGCGGCCAGGGTCGCCAAACGCTCTTTAAGCGAATTAAGCTCACCGATCTTGCTGGTCATTGCAGTCATTTGCTGGTTGAGCGTTTCTAGCTTTTTACGATACAACGCATCGATCTCTTTTTTTTCTCGACTGAACTGCATGCTGGTTTCTTTGAAATCGGTATGCATCAATTCAAGTTGATGCTCGTACGAGGCGATGATTTCTTTTTGTTTTTTTTCGCGCTGCGCTAGCGCGACTGTTTGTGCTTGAGTAAGACGATCGAGTTTCTTTTGATGTTCGAGTTCTATCGTGTTCTGCTCTTCGACTGTAACCACGTCACCCATGACGCGTGCCAATTGTGGTCTGACCTGCAGGGCGATCCGAAAGCCTAAAAAATGAATCCCAATCCCAAGCAAAACGAGAAACACGCCCGTCATGACTGACCAGCGGATCAAGCGCTTGCGCGAGATGTTAATTTTTTTGACGGCCGACGTTGACCCAGAAATCCAGATGAGCTGCACAGCAAGCGGCCGTTGAGTTGAGCGGATTCAAAGTATACCCACCCGCTGTGCAAAGATTTAAAAAAATCAAAAATGCTGAAGAATATTTAGAGGATCCTAAAGCACTCCTAAAACACTCGCTTTTAATAATCTACTGACGTAGTCTTGGGCAAGCTATTGATTCAAAACGATACGAGGGTGAACAGAGCAGTGTTTAAGTGGATCATTTGGCATGCAGCTGTAATTCGGTCGGTAGATTTCGATAATGTGTTGCGACTTCACCCGGAGTGGTCAACCAGATTTGATCTCGATAAGACATGATGTGTTGCAAGGCTTTTCGCAGACGGGCTAGTCTAAAGGGCTGACCCATAATGAAAGAATGCAAAGAGATCGCGCACACCAACGGCGCATCGGCTGAGCGTCGTAGCATTTCTTCAAAATTTTCGACCATCATGTCGCAATACTCTTGGGCCGAATTGTGTCGATAGGCAATCGCAGGTTGGTCATTCAGTTCGATTGGATACGGGACTGACAAAATGGGTTTGCCCTTGCTCTTGACCCAGAAGGGTTGTTCATCGCAGATGCCCCAGTCCAGTACGTATGAATAATCAGCCTCAACCAGCAAGTCGGTTGTATTCAAGCTTGGGGTCAAGTAAGGGCTCAACCAACCTTGTGGACGCTTACCATCCGCTTTTTTCATAAGCGCGGTCACTTCGTTGATCATCGTGCGCTCAGTCGCTTCGTCCATTTCGATTTGGCGTTCGGCGTTTGAGCGTCCATGCGCAATCATTTCGTCGCCGCGTGCGCGGTGGGCTTGTATCAGGTCGGGGCAGTGTTCATAATTCTCAGTGTTCACAATGACACCGACATTGAGCTTGAGTTCATCAAACAATTCGATCAGACGCCATTCGCCAATACGATTGCCGTACTCGCGCCACAACCAGCTGCGTTGACTCCAGGGTTGGGTTTGTCGATCCAGATCAACGCCGCATTGAACGCCATACGGAAAATGCTCGATATTGACAGCAATATAAAGTGCCAGACGTTTGTTGTCGGGCCAATTAAATTGCGGACGAGATTTAATGCCTGAATATTGAAAGCGATTATGTGAAGGTAGCATGGCGTTCTCGATATGGGTTTGACTCAGTTAGAAATCATGCTAGATTGACAAGACACACATTGCAAGTGATTAGATGGATTTGAAGATGCCGATTGCGATACCTCCTAAAGCTTATCAATGGCCCAATGACGCACATTTGGCACTTTCCATCGTCATCAACGTCGAAGAAGGTGCTGAAGCCAATATTCAAGATGGCGATAAGTATCCTGAACCCGTTGATGAGATGGGCATTGCCTTAAAGCACTCGGTGCGTAGTCTAATTAACGAATCCAATTATCAATATGGCCTGAATCGTGGTGCACCACGAGTACTGCGCTTGTTAGACCAACATCAGATCACCGCGACCTTCACGGCGTGTGCCTTAGCGCTTGAGCGCGCACCTGCGCTGACGCGTCAAATCGTGGCACTTGGCCACGAGATCACCTCCCATGGTTATCGGTGGGCGCATCAATTCAATATGACCGAAGAACAAGAGCGTGCCTATATTGTGAAAGCGCGCGACTCGATCGCGGCCACGACTGGGCAAGTGCCAGCTGGCTGGTTATCGCGTTACCTGACAACAATGAACACGCGACGCTTGTTGATTGAAGAAGGTTTCATGTATCACATGGATGATCTCAGTGATGATCAGCCCTTCTGGGATCATGACCAAGGCCGCCCGATTGTGGTGATGCCTTACCAGATGGACAACAACGATATGAAGATGTGGGCTGAGCCCTCATACACCCCAGATCAATGGCTGAAGTACGCCATCGATAATCTAGACTGGGCCTTGGGTGAAGGCAGGCATTCGGTGAATATGATGTCACTGGGTGTACATCTGCGCATCATTGGTCGCCCTGGAAGAATCTGGGCACTTGAAAAGTTTTTAGCGTACGCTAAACAGCGCAGCCAAGAGCCGCATGGCCCTTGGATTACAACGCGCAAGGCGATCGCTGAACACTTCGCCAAGCACGTGCCCTTTAGTCTTTGACGCCTTCGCGATCAACATAGAACCCGTTTTCTGGTGGGTAGTTGGCCGTGAGCCATTGAGGCCCACCTTGCGCCACCCATACTGACGCTGCCAGGCGCGCAACTGCGACTAATGCTTGTAGGTCTTCGTCGCGCATCGTGTTGCGGGCCTGTGCGGCGACAATGAGTTGACCAATAAACTGCCCTTGCCAGATTAACGGGGCAAAGACTGTTGAACCCATCCGAGAAGATTTCAGATACTGGCGAAACGTGCCATGCTCGTCAGTATTTTTAAGAATTTTTTTGGCTTTAGAGGCGTAGACCTGACCCGGGTGGCCGCCGTCAATGGGTATGCACAGACGCTCTTGTTCGGGCGGAAAACCGACGTTGCCGCAGATCATGTGATAGCGCCGATCAGGCGTGACAAAGAAGGCGCCTGCTACAAAATATTGACGCTCTCCCTCGAGCAAGGCGCCAGGCTTAAGGTGAGCCGTTCGGTCGCCCAACGTATCAAAACAACCTTGCATCAGCTCACGCATCGCAGAGACTGGATCTTGCGCATTGAGTGCGGCCTGACCGCGATCTTCAAGCATGCTGAACACTTGATCGGTAAACGTTTGTGAAGTGGGCATACGGGTTCCTTTAGCGGCGATCGATTAAGCGGATGGGTTTTTGACGGGCTTCAACGCCGGTGAGTGAAGCCAGCGCCGTGGGGGCAACGAGGTCAATATTGACTTCGACGCCCAGTTTTCTTTTTAGAAGTTCACGGAAATGCGCGGTCAACGGTTCGGTGGCGGTTTCAGAGGTTTCAATACTCACAAGCAGGTCTTCTCGACCCGACCGATCGCGTGTCAAGGTGCACAGGTATTCGCCACTGAAACCTGGTGAGCCCGCTAAGATCGACGAGAGTGCCTGAGGAAACACGTTAATGCCCCTGAGTTTGACCATGTTGTCGCTGCGGCCTAAAAAGCCCTCGATGCGACGAAAGGGCAAATTCAGCTTTGAGGTGCCAGGCAAGAAACGCGTGACGTCGTGGGTGTTGAAACGAATAATCGGAAAAATATCGTCTGTAAATAAACAGGTGGCAATCAAATCGCCCGGAGCCTCAGGCGCAGCAGGTTTGCCGGTATCGACGTCGCAAATCTCGATCCAGTGCGCATCTTCCATGACATGCAGACCATCGTGGTCTGAACCTTCTGCCGCGATGAGTCCGGTGTCGCCTACGCCATACCAGTCAAAGAGCTCGGCCCCACCCCAGGCTGTAGACAAAGCGTCACGTGCATCTTTTGAAAGATGTCCGCAGATCATCCGCAAAGGGATATCTCGACCCGGGACGAGGCCTTGTTCGTGTGCTACTTCGGCAAGGCGCTTGATGTAGTCCGCAAAACCAACAATCACAGTTGCACCAAAGTCGCGCATAAATTCGACCTGTTTGATCGAGGAAGTCTCGATTCCGGTGCCCGCTGACACAAATAATGCATCAGTAAAGTGCAGAACTGCCTCACGAATGTAATGGCCACCGTTAACTAAACCATGCCCATACACAGAGTGCACGACATCGCTCGCACACATCCCTGCCATTAAATAGGCGCGCGCGAGCATGAGATTTTGTACCTCGCGTGTGCGCGGGCTATAGAGTAATGGTTGGGGTCGACCGGTGGTGCCGCTGGTTGATTGCAACACCATCGGGATGATCTTGCCGTCGACCGGAATATCTCGACCATGGTGATCGCCGAACGGAGGCTTTCGCTCGACGGAAGCCATGATTTCGTGCTTGCCAAAACTGGGCAACTTAGAAAGATCATCGAGTGACTGGATATCCGTTGCACGGATGCCTGCGTCACCCCAGAGCCGTTGGTAAAACGGAATTTGCCAGGCGCGTTTGAGTTGTTTGGCAAAAAGCGCTTCTTGCCAAGTGCGCAAGTTGGCAGGGCTCATCCCGACAAACTTGTTTAAAAAGCTCGCGCCGACCGGAAACTCGCTTCTAAGCGATTCGATGTTGATAGCGTCAAAGTAAGAGAGCGTTTGTGGCATACCGTTAACCTTGAAATGATTCAACAACTTTAACCGAGGACCAGACTGATTCAAGGGCAGGGCATTATTTTTTAGCCAAGGCTTTACTATCAGTGATTACCCCTATATTATTCAGCCAGAATAGCAGCAGCGAGCGCGTAATATGGCGCGGATGCTTTTATATCGGTCGAAATCTTATTCTCTGGAGGTCGCTATGTCGGTCTTGTCAAACAAATCAAATCCTCATGCAATTAGTCGTCGTCGCTTTACCCAAGCCGCTGCTTTAGGCGCGGGTTCTGTATTGTTTGCCCCAACGATCTTGCGTGCGCAAGGTACAGGCGTGATTAAGATCACGAACGTGCAGGGTATTACCGGCCCCTCAGCGGCTTACGGTATCCGCTCGCGCGACGGGGCGTTGCTTGCCCTCGACGATATCAACAAGCTTGGCTACAAAGATGCAAGCGGTAAGTCTTATACCTTTGAAATGAGTACAGCGGATATGGCCAATGATCCGCGTCAGGCAGTGACGCTCTTTAGGCAGGCTGCGGGTGATGCCTCGGTCACCGCCGTGATCGGTCCCGCAAACTCGGTCGGTTTTATTGCAATGGTGCCTGTTGCAGCACAACTCAAAATGCCGATGATTGATGCTGGCTCTGGTGCGCCCGTTAAAGAATGGTCGACCTATGCGTGCCGGGTAAATCCTGTATCAAGCACTGCAGTACCGGTGGTGCTTAAAAAAGTGGTTGCCAAGCATGGCATCAAGCGTTTCGCTGTGATTTACGATCAAACACAAGATGCGCAGGCGGGCGATGCTGAGGTTGTGAAAACAATGGCGGCTTCGCTTGGCTATACCGTGGTTGCCTTTGAAGCTTTCAGAACGGGCGATCAAGACTTTTCAGCGCAGCTGTCAAAAATTCGTAGCACGAAGCCCGATGCCATTTATATTGCGGCTACAACAGGTGATGGCGTAAAAGTGACTTCGCAGGTGGTTGAGGCAGGTATTAAGTTGCCGATGATGACCGGGTTTGGCTCTTTTCAAGACCCAGTCTATTGGGATGGCACCAAGGGCGACATCAAGGGTGGTTACACCTTCTTGGCACAAGACTTACAAGCACCTACGCCCGAGCTCAAGAGCTTTCTTGATCGCTATAAAGCACGTTTCACACAATACGAAGCCACGTCGTTTTCGACCTATGGCTACGATGCTGTGTATACGTTATACGAAGCCATTAAAAAAGCTGGCAGTCTTGAGCGTGAAAAAATTGCAGCCGCTTTGGCGTCATTAAAAATTACAACACCGCTCGGTACGAATGTGACCTTTAATAACCCACCTGATGGCAACAACAACAGTCCTTCAGTTGTCGTCATCCAAGTCAATGGGCGTGGTACTTACAGCGTCGTTGCATAACATGGGGTCATCGATCTTAGGGGTTGAACACCTTACCCGCAGGTTCGGTGGCCTTGTCGCTGTTAATGACATCAGTTTTGATGTTCAAAAAGGTGAAGTGTTGTCGATTGTTGGCCCCAATGGGGCCGGCAAGACCACGCTGTTTAATTTGATTACCGGCATTGATCGGGCTGATGCTGGCTCGGTCACGTTTGATGGTCAAAATGTGACAGGCTTTGCACCACAGCGCTTGGCAACGATGGGTATAGGTCGTACGTTTCAAAATATCCGCTTGTTCAAAAACTTGAATGCACTTGAAAACGTGATGATTGGTCGCGTGGCACGTACGCGTTCAGGTTTGTTCGATGCGCTGACTTGTTCGGCACTTGATCGTCGCGAGCGCACCGAGATGATTGAGCAGGCAGAGGCCTTGTTAGATTGGGTTGGCGTGGGCGCAAATCGGTTTCGGATGCCCTCTGAACTTCCTTATGGTGATCAACGACGTGTAGAAATTGCGCGAGCGTTAGCCCTTGAGCCCAAGCTTTTAATTTTGGATGAGCCAACGGCGGGTATGGTTGCCCGTGAAGCCCAAGAGGTGATCAAGCTGATTGGTCGTTTGCGTGACGCAGGTGTCACCTTGATGCTGATTGAACACAATATGAATGTGGTGATGTCGACCTCAGATCGCGTAGTCGTGATTAGTTTTGGTCAAAAAATTGCAGAAGGCACGCCAGCAGAAATACGGGCTGATGAACGTGTAATCGAGGCCTACCTGGGTGTTGATGAAGACGAACCCGCGACGGCGACCGCATCATGAGCAAACCCTTGTTAAGTATTAAAGACCTTGCAGTATCTTATGGTGCTGTGCCTGCAGTTAATGGGGTCTCACTTGAAATCGATACAGGCGAATTGCGTGTGATTTTGGGGGCAAAC
>CALQNE010000044.1 GCA_943331855.1 Bordetella parapertussis | reverse complement strand
ACTGATTCAAGCGTTTAACAATGGCATCTGATGTTTTTGCAGGTGCAATCACCCCCGCCCAAGGAAATGAGACGTAGCCCGGGACCCCAGCCTCTGCGATCGTTGGCCAGTCTGGAAATGCTTTCAAGCGCGTATCTGTCGTAATACCGAGCGCACGCAGGCGACCACTTTGAATGAACGCGACGCCAGCCTGAGGCACATCAAACAGTAAGTCGATTCGCCCGCCCACCAGGTCTTGTAACGCTGGAGCACCACCCTTGTAGGGCACGTTGGTCATTCGAACTTTAGCCATATCCTGAAACAACGCCGCACCCAGATAATTTGACGTGCCGACGCCCGACGAGCCAAACGTCAGCTTATTGGGATTCGCTTGCGCGTATTGGATTAACTCTTTGATGCTCTTGATTGGCAAATCATCACGGATTAAAAGAACGTGCGCAACTTTCACGACCAACGCAACGGGCGCAAAATCTTTTAACGGCTGATAGCGAGACTCAGTGAAGTAATACGGTGCCGTTAAAAAGGCTGAGATCACACATAAGAGCGTGTATCCATCCGGTGCAGCACTCGCGACATAGTTCGAGGCTACCGTTGTGCCCGCGCCAGGCTTTGTTTCGACGATCACGGATTGCCCGAGCGATATTTGCATTTTATCGGCGAGCTGGCGACAGATGACTTCAGTCGCTCCGGGTGACGGAACAAGCAAACGAATCGGTTTAGTCGGAAAATTCTCAGCACTAGAGGTCCCGGCTAAACCAACCGTCAGCGCCAAGATGCTCACGCACCGCGTAATCAGGTTTATCTTTTTTTTCTGATTCATCGTCATATCCATAAAAAAATAGTAGATGCCAACGTTATACGTTATGCAATTCTCTGACGGCGCACCACCGCATCACTCTAGGGTGCGGATCGTCGTAGGGAGTCGAACGATGCATGGTCCAACGATCATCCCAGATTGCGAGATCGTTCGCTTCCCATTCAAGGTGATAGACAAACTCAGGCTGTGTGGCATGCGCAGTGAGCTCATCAATCAAGGCCCGACCTTTTTCTAAGGGCCAGTCAATCACATGCGAGGCGTGCGAAGCGAGATACAAAGATTTTCGTCCTGAGATCGGATGCTGGCGCACAAGGGGATGCACAACAGCGGGACGGGTTGCTAGGGTCTCTGCACTAAAGTCACTCATATTGAGTCCCATCTTTTGACGCGACCAATAAATACTGTGCTCAACCATCAATCCTTCTAATTCAAGCTGCCGTTGTTTCGGTAAGGCGTCCCAGGCGGCACACATGTCGGCATATTCTGTTCTGGGCGGCTTGGGGGGCAACACCCGTGCGTGCAATGCCGTCAAACGAATGGGAGGCTGATTTTGAGAGCCATCTGTATGCCAAAGCAAATTGCCCAGCAAGTACATGCCTCGCACGCTATCAGCGGGGATCGGTTGCCCATCCGAATCAACTGTTGCGATATCGTAAAAATGAGGATGACCCGTTGCAAGCTCTTTTAATGTCGTCACGACAGGTGGACCAAATTTCTCAATGAACGCTTGTTGTTGATCATCGCCTATTTGCTGATTGCGCAAAATCAATAATCCGTACTTAGCCAAGGCCTGTTCAAGCGCTTCGGCCTCTTGCGCGCCCATCGGCTTACGCAGATCAAGCCCAGTGACCGACGCAACAAACGTTTTTCCTTCTTGTTGAAAGGCTAATGACATGTATTACTCCGACTTTGAAGAATGATCAAACCAAAGCAACGAACGATCAATATCTTTAAGCGTTGGGCAACCCGAAAAAGCCATCACGCGATCTAATTCTTCTCGCAAAATATCAAGTGCTCGAAACGCGCCCTCTTCTCCGGCTGCTGTGACACCCCACAGCGGCGCACGACCCGCAAAAACGCCTTTCGCACCAAGTGCAAGCGCCTTGAAGATATCGCTTCCACGTCGAATCCCGCTATCCAAAAGTACATCTGCACGACCATTGACGCGTTCAACAATATCTGGAAGTGCATCGATTGGAGCAATCGCCATATCCAGATTACGACCACCGTGGTTCGACACCACAATTGCGTCAGCACCACATTCGAGTGCCCGCTGTGCATCGTCGGGATGCAAAACGCCTTTAACCATTAGGCTGCCGCTCCAGCGCTTGCGCAACTCTTTTAAGTCGGCCCAGTTTAGCGAGTCACTTTTAGGCAAGCTAACCTGTTGACCTGGTTTACGCTGCATCAGCTTTTGACGGTACTGATCAGGATAGTTTTCAAGCGCCGGGATACCCGAGCGCAACAAATATTTTAGAAACACCGATACAAACCATGTCGGGTGACGAGCAACATCAAACATATTGCCGCGCGTGATCTGCATCGGCAAAGTGAAGCCATTACGACGGTTGTACTCTCGGTTAGGCGAGACTGCCGTATCCACGGTCACAAGCAGCGCTTCATAACCAGCCGCTTTGACGCGGTCAATGAGTTGATACGAGACCTCGCGATCAGGCCACATATATAACTGAAACCAGAGTCTTCCACCCGCTTCTGCCGCCACACGCTCCATTGAGGTGATCGAAGCGGTCGATAACGTAAAAGGTATACCTAGTTTGGCCGCCGCACGCGCAATCGAGATTTCACCGTCAAACGACAAAAGACCTGCAGCGCCCGTTGGCGCAACGGCTAGCGGCATCGAGGTGCTTTGACCCGCCATCGTTGTTTGTAGCACCCGGGTTGATACGTCGACGAGTACTTTCGGCCGCACGCAAATACGTTCAAAACCCGTACGGTTTCGTTTGAGCGCTAATTCATCTTCACTGCCACGATCAACAAATTCGAATAAGCCTTTGGGCAATATATTTTTTGCAACCGCACGCAGATCTGCAATAGTGTAAGCATCTTGAGGGTTAAAGCTCATTGTCGTCCTTTGAACAACCGTTCGTGTCTAGAGCGTGTTCGTGTACGAAACCGACGCTCACTGCCATCGGATCGCAACAAACTATTTTAATTTTTCAGACGGGGTGGAGCTCTTGGGCACCACTCCAACGCATTTTTCTGGCGTGAGGTGCATCGTAGGGCGTCGCACGGTGCATCGTAAAGCTATCATCCCAAATAACCATGTCACCAGTTTTCCACTGATGTGGATAAACAAATTGACGTTGTGTCGCGTGCTCGGTTAAACGATCAAGTAAATCCCGTCCCTTCGCTTTATCCCAACCAATAATATGCGACGCATGCGAAGCAAGATACAGCGATTTTCTGCCTGTCACTTTATGGGTGCGAACCAACGGATGCGCAACAGGTGGGCGCAGCTTCACTGCCTCTTCTGGAAAATCGGTCAGCCCAACTTTTGCGCGCGAATAAAAGATGCTGTGTTCGGCTTTTAAGTTTTCTACAAGCGCTTTGTCACTGTCAGACAGCGCATCCCAAGCCGCGCGCATGTCTGCGTATTCTGTATTTGGTGGGTTGGGCGGCAACACTCTAGCCGACAGCATCGTAATTCGAATCGGCGGCTGAATCTGGGTTCCGTCGGTATGCCAGAGAAGGTTGCCCATATGATAAAGATGCTCGAAACTGTCTTTTGCGAGTGGCTTGCCTTCGGCATCCACGGTCGCGATATCTAAAAAGTGGGGTCGCTTTTCTCCCCCCTGATGTTCGAGCTTTGTTTTTAAAACACTCATCACAGGCGGACCAAATTTTTCGATCAAGGCCTCTTGGTCGTCATCATTCATGGGCTCGTCATTACGCACAACCAAAACGCCGTACCGCGCCAATACCCGTTCAACTTCTTCGTAATCGGCTTGGGAGACACCACCCTTCAAGCGCAAGCCTTTTATTTCGGCTGCAAAACTTTGACTAACCGGGATCACTTCAAAGGGTTTCATAATTTTCCTCTCGCTCAAGCATCAGATTGCACGCAAATATTCGCTCAGGTTTTGGCGAAATATATCAATGTGGGTTGATGGTCTCTAGATAATATTTTTTATTAATGTCAGTTGAGTATACTCAGAAAAAATGCCTTTCTGATACGGCAGCGGAGACAACCATGAAAAGCCATCCTTCTGAACACTCTTTAGGTGCAATCAGCACTAAAAGCGATCGTCAGCCATCCAAAACGCGTCGCGCTTATTTACTGGGCCTGATGGCGAGTGCTGGGATTGCCGGACTGAGAACCCCTGCCTCATGGGCGCAGAGCGTCTACCCTGAACGGGCTGTGAAACTAGTCATTGGATACACCCCTGGAGGTGCCGGCGATGCGTTGGCCCGGATGATGGCACAAAAATATACTGAGGCCTTTTCACAGACATTTATGGTCGAAAATAGGCCCGGCGCCAGTGCAACGATCGCCGCGACCTCGGTCGCCAAGGGTCCAACCGATGGATACACCCTTTTTGTGAATACGGCACCTGACACCGCATTAGCGCCAATCTCGATGGCGGGTCAATTGCAATACGACATTGCACGTGATTTTGCACCGATTGGCTTGGTGGTCACCGTACCGAGCGTATTAGTGGTGGCAGCGGATAGCCCCTACCGTTCGATTGAAGACATCGTTGTGGCTGCAAAAAAAACGCCTGGAAAATTAAATTACGGATCATTTGGTAACGGCACGAGTGCGCATATGGCAGCCGAACTATTTAAGAGCGTAGCGGGCTTGGATATCGTGCATATTGCATTCAAAGGAAGTGCACCTGCCCTAGTCGAGCTCATGGCGGGTCGAGTCGATTTTATTTTTGATACATTCGCCTCTGCATGGCCGCACATACAATCAGGCAAACTTCGTGCGTTCGGTGTAACAAGCGATGCGCGTGTTCCACTCGCACCAAACTTACCAACGATGCAAGAACTAGGTTTTGCCGGTTGTGTCTGGCAGTCATTTATTGGGATACTGGCGCCGTCGGCGACGCCCGCCCCGGTACTGGATCGGTTGTATGCTGAAACAAAAAAAATTATTGCCCAAAAAGACGTACAAGAGCGCATTACGTCGATGGGCATGATTCCCGGCCAGGCGATTGGCTCCGATTACGCGACCTTTATCGCAGCCGAGACCAAACGCAGTCGAGCCTTGATTCAGTCAGCAAACATCCGCTTCGAGTAAACGGGCGCGATGGCTAACAACACTATACGGGCATGAGTCGAGCGTAAACCCTTATGCACCGCTCCGGGGTGCCGAATGCTGTTGACGACGAACCCCGAGGACCTTAGCTTGATTAGTCAACCTAAAGCGTCTAAATTCAGTTTATCTTTATTCATCTAGCTCAACGGAAAAAAATATGAATGCTGCTGAAGCCGCACTTAGACCGAAGGTGCCAGAAGGCTGGCTTGATCCTCAAAAGTTGCCCGAGCATTTGAAATCGACGCTGGTCGATCCTGCAAAAATGGAATGGGTGCCTTCTAAGTTTCCCGGCATTAGTTCTAAGGTATTGTTTGCAGATCCAGCCTCTGGCGTTTCAAGCATTCTTTTCAAGATGGAACCTGGCGCAATCGTGCCGCTTCATGAGCACGCCGCACTTGAGCAAACCTGGATTATTGAAGGTAGCCTGGTCGATCTGGATGGCGCAGCCTCAGCCGGCCAATTCGTATGGCGTCCAGGTGGTAACGTGCACCAAGCCTACTCGCCCAATGGCGCCATTCTATTAGGGATGTTCATGAAACCTAATATCTTTGCCAATGGCACAGCGTTCTATGTGAAGTAGCGCTTTGAGTTTTTAAATTAACAGAGTACTTAGATATCAATAAACCACAAAATATGAAACAGTTCGCGGCCAAAAAAGTGCTGTTATTGATTGCACACTCAATGACAGCATTGCTTTTAACCCTACCGGTGTCGAATGCACAAGATTTTCCGACAAAACCGATTCGTATCATTGCCTCCCAAAATCCGGGGGGCACGACTGATGCGACTGCACGGGCTTTTGCCGAGTACTTAACCCAGAAACTCGGCGTATCCGTCTCGGTTGAAAACCGCCCAGGCGCAGGTGGCATGATCGCCGCCGAGGCTGTTGCCCATGGGGCCGCGGATGGTTACACCTTGTTTGTGGGTTTGCACAGTCAATTAGCACAGGCTTCAGTGTTGTTTAAAAAGCCATTGATCAACCCCGATACAGAGTTAACTCCCGTCGCGGCAGTAACAGCCGGAGGTTTACCCGCCGCGGTGCACACCGGGCTATCGGTTAAAAATGTAAAAGATTTGGTTGAACTTTCGCGCCAGCGCACCGTCAATGCAGGCAATTACAGCTTGGGATCAGGTTGGCACTTGTTGCTAACACAACTCGCTAAAGAGACGGGTGGGCAATTTGTCGTCGTGAGCTACAAAGGAACCCCTGCGATGTTCACGGACTTAGTTGGCAAACAAACAGATGTTGCCACCGGGTCGGTGATTAGTATTGCCCCATTTATGCAACGTGAGGGTCTACGGATCATCGCCATCATGTCCGACCGTCGAAGCACCAAGTATCCAGACGTACCCACTTGGGCCGAGCAAGGCTTCACCAGCCCCGCTTTTACCAAACTACTCGAATACAACATGCTATTAGCCCCGTCAGGAACACCGAAGCAAATCATTGCAAAAATTTCGGATACCGTTGCGGATGCCGCAAAGCATTCACAAAAAATGAAGGTACTGCTTGACATGATAGGCTCAGACGATCAAGTCCTGGTGGGCGAACCATTAACAAAAATGATTAGTGAAGTTTGGCCTGTTTACCGCCAATTGACGACCGAGCTGAAGTTAACGCCAGAGTAGTGAGCCGCCACTCAACGGGCACCGGTATCGCAGTCAGGATTGCCGAAACGCTCTGAACACAGTTGACGCGTACAGTTGCGAATCACCACATTGCGCGGATCGATATTCGTATCAATGAGTTCTAAGACCTGATACGTACGATATTCAGTTCTGAACTCAGGCTCGCAGGTAGTCTTTACCCGATTGCTGTCGGTGCGACTCTCGCATTTTGAACCGCCTGTCGGCACCCTCACCACGTTGGTACGCGGAACATACACTTGCATATTATTGACGGGAAACTGCCTGTAGGCATAGGGCGCGCACTCATCCTGCGCTTGGTAATACTCTTTTGTCGCGCACCCAGAAACGAGTAGAGCGCTAAGAAGTACGAAAAAAATTTTCACTACATTACTCATATTTTATTTACTGCGTTAAGCAATGATCAACGTGCAGTCGTCGCACCACGCGCACGTGGTCGAGTGGGTGTAAAAGCAGAGTTCTCAGCGGCTGCGTTCACAATAATCGTAGCATCCTCTTCTAAAAGCAGTCTGTCCGAAACCAGCGCTCGCGCACTGAGACGAATTTTAGTGAGATACTCGTTAATCCCGCCCGGATACCGAGTATCCAGTGCCGTGCGTTCGTCACCGGCTTTACGATCAGCCGTGGTCTTAGCAAACAGTCGATAGGTACCACTCTGGCGGCATGCCATCACGGTAAGTGGTGCATTCATATAACCGTGACTCGCGATCGGAACGGCGATATCGGGCAGCACCACCCCGCTCATCGCGTTGCCATCCACATCACGTTTTGGCACCATCACAACCGCGTTGGCAAGAAACCGTGGCGCCTGGAACACCTCGGGGTCACCAGAACGCGCCTCAAGCTCAAAGAGTCGGCTTGGCGCAGGGGTCTTGCCGCGTACCCACTCATTCAGCATCACGAGCTGCGCGCGTACCGCAGGAGCCCAGTCAACTTGACCTGGCGCTTCTGTACACTCTGGATTCTTGTCTCGGCCATTGATGTGCGGAGAGCCGGAAATGTCAAACATGCGAACATTCTCAGGCATGGGCAAATCTACCGTACCCTGTGCGCCAGTGCGTGTAAGCGCCGCGCGCCCACCAAGATAATCGTTATACGCATGGCTCACGAACACACGCGGAAGCTTGCTGTACTTTGTACTTGCAACCTTCATCACATCGCCATACGTGAAGGGCTCTTCGTGTACCCCGCGCAGCTCGGCTTCAGCGTGGCCAGGCGTTTGCCATGCGACCGAGCCCGGACCGGGTCCAGCGTCAAGAAGCGGAAGCTGACCAGCACCCGCCTGCGTAATATGCAGTCCGTCAAAGACTAAACGACCCTCAAACTGATTAAAGCCATTGAGCAGAAAGCTCTTCAAAAAGCGCCCAGTCTGCGAATAGCCGACTGCAAACGTATGTTTAATCGCACCTGCAAGTGGGTTACCTTCATGGGCATCGCGTAGAAAGAGTGCGACGTCACGTACTGCCGCGAAGCCCACGCCCTCGGCATAGAGCTTGCCACCCTTGCCGTCATCAAACATCGGAAATACTGGCCCCTCACCCTGCTCCCACTGCACGACTGCCACGGACCAGCCACGGTTCTGTAGAAACCCCGTTCCCTGGTCAAGTGAGCCCATGGCCAGCGGACGTGCGCGCGGACTGTTGTAGAGCCCGTGACTAATCGGTCGTCCACGATTTGGCACATCAACGAGCAGGCTGCCATTACCCGATTGCGACGACGCTGGAATGATCAACGTAACAGGCGTGCGGTACTCGACGAGCCCACGCGAATTTCGAGGCGCCTGATCGAGCCCAGGGATTGCTTCGGTTGGTGAAAGTTCGCCCTTCGCCTCAGCCTCGATACGCACATACTTGCCCGTGGCGAACTCGCCGTAGGGTTGCGTAGAGGTCACTGTGAACTGGGTGATTGCGGCCGAGGCCACAAGCGGTAAGGATGCGCCAAGGCCGAGTAGGGATTTTTTCATCTTGTATTCAGATTAGCCTAATGAGGTGTAAGTTGTTTTTTCAAAATTTGTAAAAAGATTTAAAGCTTTTGTATCAACAAACGGCAGTACTTGCATCAAGAGCAAACCCGCCACATCTTTCTTCGGATCGATCCAGAAAAAAGTATTGGCTAAACCGGCCCATGCCAAACTACCTGCCGAACGCCCCGTTGGTGCCAAGGCCTCATTAATCATAAAACTCAAGCCCCAGGTCTTTGGCACACCGGGAAAAAACTCAGCATCTAATGAAACTCCTTTATTCTGACTTGGCAACATTTTTACACGCAACAAACCCATCGCGTTTTGAGACATTAGCGCCACAGTTTCTGGCTTTAGAATTTGTTGATTATTACCTTTTCCTTTATTCAAAATCATACGCATGAATTTGACATAGTCATTCGCGCTTGAATACAACCCACCACCGCCTGCTTCAAATTCTGGATTTTGGTTTGTTTCATTTTGCGTGATAGTCAGTGCGCCATTGGCACCGCGTTGATGAACCTTTGCCATCCGTGCACGCATGTCAGGCGAAATTTTGAAGGCTGTGCTCGTCATGCCTAGCGGGCCAGTAATATTCTTTTGAATGTATTCGCCAAGCGTCATCCCGCAGCCTGCCTCAATCACGAGACCCGCCCAATCGATATTGATGCCGTATTCCCACTGAGTACCGGGATCAAACGAAAGAGGAAGATCGAGGCCGGCCTTTTTACCTGAACCCGCACGCGGAACGTTGGCAGTCTTCATGTACTTCGCCATGTCCGCATTCCAGAGGTCGTAAGTGAAACCGGCCGTGTGGGTCAATAAATGACGCAGCGTCACTGGGCTTTTAGGAGCACGCAAAATTGCTTGACCTTGAGCGTCCCAACCAGCAAGCACTTTCACGCGGCCAAGCTGAGGCAGCCATTTTGAAGCCGGCTCATCTAAACTTAATTTACCCTGCTCGACAAGCTGCATCGCCGCAACACCGACGATTGGTTTGGTCATGGAGGCCAACCATACAACCGTATCCATAGTCATGGGCATACCCTGCCCCAAGACACGTTCACCAAAAGCACCTTCATAAAGCGTTTTGTCAGAACGCGTGACCGCGGCAATGACGCCTGGAACATCCTTGGACGCGATCGCGCCCTTGAGCAAGACGTCTTCCGCTTGTTGCAACGCACTTTGTGCAAAAGCGCTGCCAATACTAGTGAGGCCCGCAGCCAGCGCACTTGTCGTTTTGATAAATTGACGACGATTGATCTTCATGAGCCCTTCAGGCTGTTTTTGTATCTTTTGTAGCTAAAGTAGAGTGTAATTCGTATTGCAGACCGCACGCCATTAAGCTAGAAAGCCATTTTTAATAGTAACAATCAATACCTCATCAGCAATAAAAAAATGATCTAGTCGCTAAAAAATATAGTGCCTATTCTCTCAAAAGCCGAGAAGAGCAACGATGACGGACACAGACCACGAAATGAAAATAGCGCCTTCCTATTGGCGCGCTTTGGCTAGCTTTATCATTTTTAGCCTCGCACTCACTACTGCACTATGGGCGTGGACGACACACCGAGACATCACATTGAAGATGCTGGGGCAACCCTCTAGCGTTGGGCCGATTGCGTACAAATTAGAAGAACCGTTTTTTAGCTCCTTGGCTGCGCGAACACAACCTTCGATAAAAATAGACTACCGAACGCTCAACGAAGCTACGTATCGAGACGAAGCTCAGTTACAGATGCTTAAAAACAACGAGTTCGATATGGTCTCACTGCGGATTTTACAAAATCAAAAATATGAGCCCGCACTCGAGAGTTTTGATCTGATCGGCTTAAGCGACGACTATATTCAAGCCCAGAAGATTGCGAAAGCGCAATTGCCCTGGGTAAACAAGAGACTAGAGCAGCGTTTTGACATCAAAATCTTGGGGATGTGGCCGTTCGGATCTCAGGTTTTCTTTTGCAGAAAACCCATCAGCACGTTATCTGACCTAAAAGGACTGAAGGTACGCATTGGTGGGGATGTGTTCATACCGCTTATAGAGTCCCTAGGCGCAATACCCGTGGTGACGACATTCGGCGATGCCGTCCTTTTTCTTGCCGATCAAGCTGTCGACTGCGCGGTCGCAAGCCAAGCATCAGGGCTTGCAGCGAGCTGGGGGCGTTATGCCAAAAATGTTTTTCCAATCGCTGTCCAAATGGGGCTCAATGGCATTGTGATTCAACTCAGCGCCTGGAATGGACTATCGATTAAGCAACAGCAAGATCTCCAAACGGCAGTAGACCAATATGTTGAAGACGCATGGAAATTTGCGCAAGAGCTAGAGCAAAAAGCTACGACATGCTTCGCAGCAAACTCAACCTGTAGTCTCGGCCCATCCTATCAAGTACAGATCGTGTCAGTACCCAAGCACGATCAAGACGCGCTCAAAAGATTTGCCATGACCGTTTCGGTACCGCAGTGGTTCGAGCGCTGTAAGGCCGCGAACCTAGATTGTGAACGACAGTGGAAAACGGTGCTACTCCCACTTCTACAGACTTCAGACAAGCAGTTTTAATCAACTCAAACTGAACCTATCGAACGTTGCACTTAAACTTTTTTACGGGGTGGCAAGCCAGTATGTCTGGTCAACAGGCTGCCGGGCTTGACGATGACACGGCCACTTGCTTGAGTACTATTTTTACGGCGCGCACTCGTGTAGCTGCCATCCGTTCTTGGCTGATGGAAAGGGATCAGATGTTTTTTTCCGTTTCCGATCAGATCCGCACGTCCCATCGCCTGAAGCGCCTCGCGTAAGAGTGGCCAATTGTTTGGATCGTGATAACGCAAAAATGCCTTATGCAGCCGACGACGGCGATCGCCACGAACGATATCAACGGTTTCGCTCGTGCGAGTGACTCGCCCGAGCGGATTGCGCCCCGAGTGATACATGGCGGTCGCAGTCGCCATCGGGCTTGGGTAAAATGTTTGTACTTGATCTGCACGAAAACCATGACTCTTTAACCATACCGCCAGATGCATCATGTCTTGATCACTGGTTCCAGGATGGGCCGCAATAAAGTACGGCACCAAAAACTGTTTTTTACCGGCTTGCTCACTAAACTTATCAAACATTTGCTTGAACTTATCGTAGCTGCCGATGCCAGGCTTCATCATCTTTGACAATGGTCCCATCTCGGTATGTTCAGGTGCTATTTTTAAATACCCACCGACGTGGTGCGTGACCAGCTCGCGAATGTACTCTGGAGACTTTACCGCCAGGTCATACCGCAAGCCAGAGCCGATCAGAATTTTTTTAACGCCTTTTAACGCACGCGCACGTCGATACATGTGAATCAACGAGCTGTGATCCGTATTTAAATTTTGGCAAATATCCGGGTACACACAACTTGGCTTTCGACACGCCGATTCAATTTCTGGGCTTTTACAACCAATGCGATACATATTGGCAGTGGGGCCGCCCAAATCTGAGATCACGCCCGTAAAACCAGGGACTTTGTCGCGAATGTCTTCGATTTCACGAATGACAGAATCTTCGCTTCGACTTTGGATGATTCGGCCTTCGTGCTCTGTAATCGAACAAAACGTGCAACCGCCAAAACAACCCCGCATGATATTGACACTGAAGCGAATCATTTCCCAGGCTGGGATTTTGGTCGACCCATCGTGACCGCCGTTCTCGTCGGCATAAACAGGATGCGGGCTTCGCGCATACGGCAAATCGAATACCAAATCCATCTCGGCAGTCGTGAGCGGAATCGGTGGCGGAGTGATCCAGACATCGCGCGCGGTACGACCAACTCCATGAGCCTGTACGATGGCCCGTGCATTACCGGGATTTGTCTCTAAATGCAGCACACGATTTGCATGTGCATACAACACTGGATCTGACTTCACCTGTTCGTAAGATGGCAATCGAATCACACTGCGATCGCGCGGAGGCACCTTCAGCTTACCCTTTACTTGCGCGGAGGGGTTTGGCGAAAAAACAAGCGGTGCTTCGCCCGCCTTTAAATTGCGTTTGCCAGAACTTTTTGTATTGGCGGCGTCAGCGACTGCCCGCGCCTCATCATTGCGCGCACAGCTTTCACCCTGCTCAAGCGCCTGCTCACTAATCATTAAATAAGGATTGACATGGGCCTCAACGCGGCCGGGAGCGTCAACGCTTGTCGAGTCAATTGCAAACCAACCCTCAGGGGTTACGCGTCGCATAAAGGCAGTACCACGAACATCCGTAATTTGATGAATAGGCTCTTTAGCAGCCAAGCGATGTGCGATTTCGACCACGGCGCGCTCTGCGTTGCCGTACAACAGCAAATCACACTTGCTATCAACCACCACTGAGCGGCGAACCTTGTCCGACCAATAGTCATAATGCGCGATACGCCTTAATGATCCCTCGATCCCGCCCAGGACCACTGGAACTTCTTTGTAAGCCTCTTTGCAGCGCTGGGTATAAACGATCGCGGCACGATCTGGCCGCTTGCCCCCGATATCGCCGGCAGTGTAAGCATCATCGCTTCGCATTTTGCGATCGGCGGTGTATCGATTGATCATCGAATCCATGTTGCCCGCCGTGACACCAAAAAACAGGTTTGGCTTACCTAAGACTTTAAAGGGCTCGGCACTTTGCCAATCAGGCTGCGCAATGATCCCAACCCGAAATCCCTGATTTTCAAGCATCCGCCCGATCACCGCCATACCAAAGCTGGGATGATCGACATAGGCGTCGCCTGTGACAATGATGATGTCACAGCTATCCCAGCCGAGCTGAGTCATCTCATCACGACTCATCGGCAAAAAGGGTGCCACGCCAAAGCGCTCGGCCCAGAACTTGCGATAGCTATTCAGGGGCTTGGCGTCGCGCGGAAAGAGGGAAACGTCGGCGTAGGTCGTCATATCAGTCAGTGCCTAGGATTGTACGCTGTCAAAGGCAGCAATTTTAAAAAAAACCGAACCGTCGCCCGCTGTGCTTAAATAGTTGAAAATAACAAATATCAGGAGACTTTCATGCGTCATGCTGGATTGCTCGACCGTATTGCCTTCGTATGCGCACTCATCTTGGCGCCCTCTTTTGTACTTGCGCAAGCTTACCCGACCCAAACGATCAAAATCATTGTTCCAGCACCTCCTGGCGGGGCTGTTGACATCATCGCACGCGTGGTAGCCGAAAAACTCTCGACCTCATTGGGCCAGGCGGTCGTGATCGATAACAAGCCTGGCGCTTCAAGCAATATCGGGACAGATGCTGTAGCCAAAGCGACCCCCGACGGTTACACCATCGGTATCGTACCCGGCAGTCATAATATTAATAAGTTTCTTTTCAAAAACCTATCTTGGGATCCTGAGAAAAGCTTTGAGCCCATCATCTACTCTCACGTGGTGCCGCTTATCTTTTCAATCAGTCCGCAGATCCCAGCCCAAACCCTGCCTGAACTTATTGCCTGGATGAAAGCGAATCCAGATAAAGCTAAAGTGGCCACCTCAGGCCGCGGCAGCGCTCAAGACATGGCTGCCCTGATGTTTCGGATGGCGACCGGCGTTGAGATGCTCTTGATCCCATATAAAGGATCTTCTGCTGCCCATCCTGATTTGCTAGCTGGGCGCACCGCACTTTACATCGACACCATCAGTGCTATTCAAACTCAGCTCAAAGCGGGCAACGTACGGGGTGTTGCCGTATCCACACTCAAACGTACAGCTGCCTTACCTGATCTGCCCACAGCCGATGAGCAAGGTCTAAAGGGTTATGACGCCAATACCAATGGTGGGTTTTTAGCGCCAGCAGGGACACCCAAAGCCATCATTAACAAACTCAATCTTGAAATCAATGCGATCTTCAAGCAACCAGACGTTCGGCTTAAGCTCGAAGCCGCGGGCATTGAGATTCAAGGCGGCACCCCTGAAGACTACGCTGCCATAATCAAAGCAGATCTTGCTAAGTGGAGCAAAGTCACT
Organism: Bordetella parapertussis; assembly: GCA_943331855.1. Taxonomy (GTDB): domain Bacteria; phylum Pseudomonadota; class Gammaproteobacteria; order Burkholderiales; family Burkholderiaceae_B; genus Zwartia; species Zwartia parapertussis_H. Next base: position 1,803 of record CALQNE010000044.1, on the reverse strand, counting down.
CAGGCTGCGGGCATCGTGGCTGAGTAAACAAGAATCGCAAGCTCTGCCTCAAAATGATGCGACGACCACTCGATGTACAAAAAAAAACTGACTCATAAAGAGTCAGTTTTCCTGAAAAATAAATTAAGTTTACGTTAACTTATTTTATTAACACAGCCGGTGACAGAGGAATTGAACCTGGCACTTTCGTCAGCGTCAACATCTGCGACAACATCACTAATACTTGATTAGTATAAGACGCATTATTATCCTCGCGGGGCACAGAATAAGTCGTGCCTTGATAGGTAACACTCATCAAAGACTCGCCAGAGCTAGCACCCTTTTTAACAACGAACAAAGGCTTCGACTGCGCTAAGATCTGTTCCAACGTTGAATTAGGGGCGATTTTTTCAGAATCAACAACCGTGATCATGCGGGCTTCGGGGCCGTTTTGAATATTGACCAATGCACCCAAGAACTCAAAAACGTTACGTACAGAACGCAGTTTGATGATCAGAGTAATCTCTGGCTTACTCATATCGACCGCTTCGCTCGAAGCCTTAGAGCTCTTGCAATACGCCGACGGTGCAACCCTGAACGACAACTGAGAATCAGCTGCCTTTTGCTGTAAGCAAATACGAGCTTCTGGCGGCATCATTCTCATGACTTGAAAGCCATCACGCCCACCAGGCAACTTAACAGGCATCAAGCCAGTCCCCGGGATAGAGGTCGCCGTCGCTATACCCTGCAGGTTACGATTGACTGTCTCTCCGTCCATCGGTGCAGAGACAGGCATCATGCCTTGCGTTTGCTCGATGGAGATGCCCGCACGAACCAGATTAAACAGAGTCCGTTGAAAATCAAGAAACTGTGCGGTGTACGGGTCGTTAAACAACTTAACTACCGTCTTTCCTTGGCTATCTTGTCCCTCAATCGACTCAATGGCAAGCGAATATAAAACGTCGCGCGTCGCCACTTGCGAATTGCTTAAACTCGCAAGCGAGGCAGGCTTCAGGTCAGAAAGAAACGAAACCATGAAGCTTGCGTTGTCTAGCGAGGACTGGGTGAAGTTAAAGCTGTTGTTCACAGAGAGCGATACGCCCGCGCTATAACCGGACTGCGCAGTCGGTGTAAAGAAGCCCGCAACCGATGAGCCAGGCGCCACACCGTAAATTGTCGGCCCCGCCTGGATCGAATTATTTATACCACCAGAACCCATGACAGAGGGCATGTCTAAAAAGCTGACCGGCATAGATTTTGAAGCACGAACAATGTTTAGCAGGACATTGTCATTTGCGTATTGCTCGAGCACTTCGCGATAAGCCGAAGACATTTCGCGAAAGCTTGTCGAATTTGTCAGACCCGCACAACCCGTTAACACGGATATAAATAAAACTGGAAATAGCCTCAGAACTCTTAACATAGATATCTCTCAAAAAAATTAAATATTTTTATTTATGAAAAATCAAGAAACAGCATAGAAATAAAAACCTAATAACAATCAAACCACTTGCTTAAACTTCCACCAACGCTTGGTTTGTGGCTTTGCGTTTTTAGGTGGAGTCACTGCGGGTCGCAATCCCAATAAACCATAAAAAACCAAAAACGGTGTCACCAAGACTGAAAACAAAAGAACACCCCAAAAGCCAATGCGGGCATTCCGTCCGTATAGGGCAACCGCCACGCAGAGGCTAAAGTATGCAATCGTCAATTCCATGCAAGTCTCCTAAAGACTGACTAGCCATTCATGGCTACAGGTTACGTTTCTATTTTTGTGCTGCACCAGGCGGGACTGCTCCCGGAGGCGGTGCACCGCGAGTCGGT